>JACRIP010000616.1 GCA_016220045.1 Planctomycetota bacterium | reverse complement strand
GGCCTGACCGGCGGCGGCGGTGGCTTCGGCTGGCCGTCCAGCGGCGGCGCCGGCGACTGGGGCAACTACGGTGGCAGCCCCTACGAGCCCACCGACATGTCCGGCCAGCTCGACGGCATCGATCGCCGGATGAACCAGGGACGGTAGCCCGCTCCCAACCCACGATCCCTCAGCACCGGGGCCCGGCGCGCGCAAGCGCACCGGGCCCCGGGTTTTTTTCCGCTGCCCGATTCCGTGGTCGGCTCCGCGAGCGGCCACTCGGCTCGTATGTGGTTCCGCCTTCTGAGGCGGCCGCAAGCGGCAGCGATTTCCGGCCCTTCGGTGCAGGCCGGACCTGTCCCCCGTAGCGCGGAGCGCGTAGGGGGAAGGCCTGCACCACAATTGCCGGAGACCTCGCGAAGTCAACCCTGATGTGCGCGAACCTCTTGTGGCGCAGGCCTTCCGGCCTGCGCCGCGAGGTCTCCGAGGCCGGAGTCTCGCGGGGGTGGCCCGATCCCCAGAACAAGGCGCATCCGCCCATCCGGCGCCTTTCACGACAGCCGCTGCAGGCGGAACTGCGAACGAGATCCGCGCGCGCCCGTCAACCGTCGTAATGCCGCTGCGGGATCGCTCTCCTAGAACACCAGCGGCTCGCCCTTCCGGATCGCCCCTACCAGCCGCCGCAGCTCCGCCCCGCCGCCCGCATACACCAATTCCCCCAGGCCCGCGAGCTTCGCGAGGTCCAGCGCCGGGTTGGCTTCGACGAGGCGCATGAAATCCACGCCGTCCTGGCCCTTGTCCGCCCGCTTCCGGGACACGCCGATCATGGCCGCGTACTTCATCGCCGCCGCCATCTCCAGGTCCGGCACCGGAATCCGCCGTCCACCCATCCGCACCATCACCGTGCGCTCGAATACCTGGCGGAGCAGGCCGTCCTTCGGCTTCATCAAGTCGATGACGACGCCCCCGGTCACCGGATCCGCGAAGCGCGTGACCAGATCGCTGTCGCGCATGCGCAGCGTCGGGAAGGCCGCCTGGATCGCGCGCACCGCGCGTCGATGGAAACGCGGCGCGATCACCACGTCGACATCGATCGTCGCGCGCGGGCGGCGCGTCCAGCCGCTCAGGGCATGCGCACCGGCGAGGACAAAGGGCACGGCGGCGCGTTCGAGCACCTCCGCGACGGTCTCCGGTGGAATCATGCCGGCCACCTGCATGCGGGAGAGTTCGGAAGACTCGCGCAAGCGGCGTGCAAAGGAGGCTGCCGGGGACATGGGAGCCCTCGTGGAGGAGGACCGAACGGCGGGGGTCGGGTGTTTGCAGTATAGCGCTGTGCGGTCGGCGGGTCCAGCGCGCCCGCCGCCCCGGCGGACGGTCCGTGCTTGGTACTCGACCGGACCGGCCGCCCCGATCGAGAACGTGGGCCCCGTCGTACTCGCATCTCGTACTCGTACTCGTACTCGTACTCGAATGCCCTGGGCGTTCGAGTACGAGTACGAGTACGAGTACGAGACCCGACGAGTACCAAGCGAGAGCGAGACGAGGGCGAGCACGACCGGCGCGCCGTTCTCGCCGCCTGCGCGGCTCCGGGTGGGATCGGGCGCGCGCCGGCACCGGCGCGTGTCAGATCAGATCTTCGGCTTCGCTCTTGGGCGCGCGCAGCATGAGATCCCGCACCGCCTGGGCCGGGTCCTTGTCCTCGAAGAGCACGCGGTACACCTCGAGGTTGATCGGCGCGTCCACGTTGTGTTTGCGCGCGAGCGTGCGCACCGAGCGCGTGGTCCAGACCCCCTCCGCGACCTTCTCCGTCCCCGCCAGGATCTCCGAGAGCTTCTGTCCCTTCGCGATCTTCATCCCCACCTCGCGGTTGCGGCCGAACCCGCTGACGCAGGTGGTGACGAGGTCGCCGAAGCCCGAGAGTCCCGAGAAAGTGGATTTCTTGGCGCCGAGCGCGACCCCGAGGCGGGCGATCTCGATCATCCCGCGCGCGAGCAGCGAGGCCTTGGCGTTGTCGCCCAGCCCCAGCCCATCGCAGATCCCGGCCGCGACCGCGATCACGTTCTTGACCGCGCCGCCCAGTTCCACGCCGACCATGTCCGGATTGGTGTAGACGCGCAGCGAGTCGGCCGAAAACAGGTGCTGAACCTGCCGGGCCAGGTCGTCGTCCTTCGAGGCGGCCACCAGGCTGGTCGGCAACTGGCGCGCGACCTCTTCGGCGTGGCTCGGGCCGGAGAGCACGGCAACGCGCACCTTGCCGAGCACGTCCTTGATGATGTCGCTCGGCCGGAGCAGCGTCTCGTTCTCGATCCCCTTGGACACCGAAACCACGGCCAGACCTTCGTGCACGTGTTCCACGAGGTGGATCAGCACGGAGCGGCAGACCTGGGTGGGCACGGCCATGACGAGGTAGTCGATGCCGGCGAGCGCGGGTTTGAGCTCCGCGCAGATCTCGATCCCCTCCGGAATGCTGACGCCCGGCAGGTATCGGGTATTTTCCCGATAGCGGCGCAGCCAGTCCACGTACTCGGGGCGGTGGCCCCAGAGGCGGGTGTCCAGACCCTTGCGGTGGAGGTGGACGGCGAGGCAGGTGCCCCAGCCGCCGGCACCCAGGACCAGCACATGCTTCGGCATCACTTCTTTCCTTCGCCGACCCGGGGTTCGGTGCCGGCGATCAGGCGTTTCAGGTTGGCCCGATGGCGCAGGACGACCAGGGCGGCGGTCAGACTGCACAGCAGGAGGACCGGCCAGCGGGCCGCGAGGCGGTCGCGTTCGAGCACGGCGTAGACCGCGGGGAGGGCGAGGGACGCGCTCATGGACGCGAGCGAGACGAAACGGCAGGCGGCCAGCACGGCGCCGAACACCGCGCAGGCGGCCAGCGTCGCCGTCGGCGCGAGGGCGAAGAACACGCCGGCCGCGGTCGCGACGCCCTTGCCGCCGGCGAACCCCAGATAGACCGGGAACAGGTGGCCGAGAAAGGCCGCGAGTCCGGCGAGGAGCGGCGGCCAGACCGGGCGCGGTTCCGCCATCAAGAGAGCGGCGGCGGCTACCGGTCCGAAG
>JACRIP010000615.1 GCA_016220045.1 Planctomycetota bacterium | reverse complement strand
CGCCGCGCGCGAGGGCGGCGCCGGCGTGCGATCCAGGATCGCCAGCCGGATCATGTGCTCGCTCGGCGCGTCGAAGGGCCGCGTGCCGGCGAGACCTTCATACAGGATCACCCCGAGTGCCCACACGTCCGCGCGCCGATCCACGCCCGCGGCGCCCGCCGACGCTTGCTCCGGCGCCATGTAGTGCAAGGTCCCGCCGCCGCCTCCTCCCCCTTTGCCGCCCCCGCGACCGGCCGCCGCCGTGCTCTCCGGCGCGCGCACCTCCTGGGCCAGCCCGAAGTCAGTCACGAAGGCGCAGTGCGCCGCGTCGAGCAGGATGTTCGCGGGCTTCACGTCCCGATGCACGATTCCCGCCTCGTGCGCCACGTGCAGCGCGGCGGCGACGTCGCGCAGGATGCCGAGGAATTCGCGGAGCGGGAGGGTGGGCAGCGCCGCCGCCAGCGATTGCCCCTCGATCACATCCATCGTGAAGTAGGGAACGTCCCCGCTGGGGCTCTTGAACGTGCCCACGTCGTGGATCGGCACGATGTGCGGATGGTGCAGCTTGGCCGCGATTCGGGCTTCGGCGAGGAAGCGCTCGCGCTGCGCGGGCGTGATCAGCGCTTCATTGAGGAGCGTCTTGAGGGCGATGGTGCGGTCGAGTTGCGGATCGCGGGCGAGAAAGACGCGCCCCATTCCGCCCGAGGCGATCTCCTGCCGGATCTCGTAGCGGCCGAAGGTGCGCGCGCCCTCGGCGGTGGCTGCGGCCGGGGCCGAAGCCGCGCTGGAGGAGGGGCCGACTGGGGCGTTGGTCGCGCCCCGGCATGGGCTACTCGGGGCGACTCCAGGACCTGCCGGGTCCGGCTCCACATCCACCGGCGCGAAACTCACGTCGCGAGGGGCGGCAGCAGGTGTGGGGAACGGGGGCTGCGGAGTTGGCGGGGGGGGATGGGCTGCTGGACTCGGCGAGCGCGGAGATCCTGGAGCGGAATCGGATGACATGCTTCGCTCCCCAAGGTGACGCAGGGGCTATCCGCGCCCTTTCTTGCGCCTGGGACGCGCCCGAGATCGCCACTCGCTCTGGACCGCGTCCCGCATCACGACGAGGAGACCGGGCCATTTGTCGGGTCCGAAGCGCGCCAGGGCACGCAGCACACGATCATGGATCTTCAGCCGGGTCGGCTGCCGCAGGCGAACGATGAGAATGCCGTGGTGAGTATCCTGGCGGCGCACCGCGGAGCCCTTGTCGGTCGTGATCAGGAGCCGCGCCTCCCTTCGCGCCTCCTCCCAGAGGCGATCGTCCGGGACCCCCTGGAAGTGGCTCCCGCGGACATCCCGCACGTCGTGCCCAAGGTTGCGCAGAGCGGCCACCGTCATGCGCGGGATGTTCTCGTCGACGAGGATCTTCACGGTTCACCGAGCGCACTTGCCGAGCGGCGAGACCTGTTCCTCGGCGAGGCTCGCTGCGTAGTCCAGGCAGGCGAGGATGTCCTGCTTGGAGAGCGCAGGGTACTCCGCGATCAGGTCCTCACTGCTGTCGCCGTTCGCCAGCATGCGGACGATCTGATGAACGGGGATGCGCGTTCCGCGGACACACGCTTGTCCATGGCAGACCCGGGGGTCCACGACGATTCGACCAGGCATGGGTGGTTGCCTCCTGCGGTTACCGGGGACAAGCACGGCAGCCCGGTGGGAATGCCATGTTCTCATGCCTGCATTCTACCAAGCGGCGGGGACTCCGGGCCAGCCGGGAATTCGCGGCAGGCGGGTCGGGAGGTGGACCCATTCAGCGCAGGGAGGAGTCTTGAAACGCGTTTATCAGGTCTTTCCACCGGGGATCGTCGTGAAGCGGGGCCAGGTCCGAGTCCGCGGCGAGGTGGGCCGCGTCGCCGTAACCCAGGTCGATCGCCGCGTGGAGGTGCTGGAAGGCGGCGTCGCGGAGGCGGGCGGCGTCGGCCGGGGGCGGCGGCGCTGACGCTGGAGCGGCCGCGGGCAGGGCCGGCGCAGACGGGCCGGCTGTGGGGGTGGGTCGGTCGCGACCGGCGGAGGCGAGGGCGAGAATGCAGGCGAGGTTGTAGCGGGCGCCGTCCAGCGCTTGGCGCACGGCCGGCTGGGTCAGCGCCTGGGTGCGGTCTTCACTGGAGAGCGCGGCAAACCCGGCCAGACCCTCTTCGAGGGCCGGGCGCGCGGCAGCGTAGTCGCCCGCACCGATCGGCACGTCGGCGCGCTGGAGGGCGGCGAGCCAGGGGGGCCGGGCCGGAGGAGCAGCAGGCGGCACGGTTGCCGTGGCGACGGCGCGGGCGAGGAGTGGTTTGACGGCCGCGTCGGCATCGCGGCCGAAGGCGAGAGCGGACTCGTAGGCACGGACGGCTTCGGAAGGTTCGGCAAGGGCTTCGAGAACTTGGCCGCGTGTTGCGTGCGCCTGCCAGATCCGCGGACTGATCTGGATGCTCCGGTCGCAGCTCGCCAGGGCCTTTCGGTACTCGTCCGTCGGGTCCTCGCCGCGGGCGCGTTTCACGTGACCAAGCGACAAATGCACGAACGCCTGATTATTGGCGGCGTTGGCGAGATTGGGATTCATCTCCAGGGCCCGGTCGTAGCCCACCAACGCCTTCCGATAGTGGTCAGTCGGATCCTCGCCCCGGGCCCGCCTTGCGTACCCTAGCGACTTGAAGACGTTCGCCTGGTTGTAGGCGGCTGGCGCGAAGTTTGGATTGATCTCCAGGGCCCGGTCATAGCCTACGAGCGCCTCCCGATACTCGTCGGTCGGGTCTTCACTGCGGGCTTGCTTCGCGTCGCCGAGCAACTGGTATACGTTTGCTCGGCTGTTGGCAGCGCTAGCCAGATTAGAGTTAATCGCCAAGGCTCGGTCGTAGCCCGCCAGCGCCTTTCGGTACTCATCCGTCGAATCCTCGCCGCGGGCGCGCTTCGCGTCCCCGATCGACTGATACAGGTTCGCCTGATTGCAGGCGGCGTTGGCCAGATTGGGGTTGGTCGCCAAGACCCAGTCGTACCCCTGCAGCGCCCTGCGGTACTCGTCCGTTGGGTCTTCGCCGCGGGCGGCCTTCGCATCGCCGAGAGACTGGTACACGTTGGACTGGTTGGCGCCGGCATCGGCGAACCTCGGGTTAATCGCCAGGGCGCGGTCGTAGCCCGCCAGCGCCTTTCGGTACTCGTCCATCGGGTCCTCGCCGCGGGAGCGTTTCACGTCCCCGAGCGAGTGGTAGACGATCGATCGGTTGTACGGGGTCAGGGAAGATCTAGGGTCGAGCCACAAAGCGTGGTTGTAGCCCGCCAGCGCCTTCCGATACTCGTCGCCCGGGTCCTCGCCGCGGTCGCGCTTCGCGAATCCCAGGGACATGTACACCCTCCCCTGATTGTTGGCGGCCCTGAAGGACCTCGGCTCGATCGCCAGGGCCTTGTCGAAGGCCCCGATCGACTCCTGGTACTCCGCCGTGGGATCCTTGCCCCGCGCTCTCAGCGCATCCCCCTGATCATGCCAGACCACGGCCAGCGCCCCCCAGAGCTCGGCCTGTCCCGGGTCACGCCTGAGGGCCTCATTCAGCGCCCTCCTCCCGCGCCGGCGAAATTCACCCCCGTCGTGTCCGCCACGCTCCGCCGCCAAGGCGACCTCATTCAGACTCTCGCTCAGTCCAATGATGTGGGGACTATACCCTAGATCTATCTTCCAGCCCTCCTCGTACCGACGCGCGGCCTCCTGCCACTCCTGACGCGCGGCCTCGCGTTCCGCCAAGGCGGCGTACACCTCCTCCAGTCGCGAGTCCTCCGTCAAGGACTCCGATAGCAACCGATCGGCCTCGGGTTGTCCCTCTATCCCTGCAACCATTCCTCGCGCGGCGCGCGCACGCGCCGCCATGCCGGGCTGCGATCCGCCCAGGTCAGTAGCGCGCGTCAGATCCTCCAGCGCACGCCGCTTCAGGTCGGCCACCAGCGGATACGCATTCTCTACTTCCGCGTCGGTCGGCGCGTCCGGCACTACTCGTTCCCCCTTCGCTTCCAATGCAAGCAAACGCAGCAGCTCTGCCCGCTTCTCCCCCCGCAGTTGCCGGGAATCCGCCACGAGGAGGACTCCGCGTTCGTACCGGCTGGGCGCGTAGTCCGGGTCCTTCGCCAGCGCTTGGTCCTGCTCGGCCTTCGCCTCGTCGAACTTCATCTGTGCGCGGTACAGGCGCCCGAGGTGGAAGTGTGGCTCAGGCCGCCGCGGGGCCTCGGCCATCGCCCGATTCGCCGTTTCCACCAGACGTGGGGTGAACACCTCAAGCTCGGCCTTCGGGATGCCCTTGCGCCGCAGCGTGAGCGTGGCCTCCAGGAAGAGCCCTGCCTTCTGTGCTAGCCCTACTTTCCGGGTTATCCGGCTCGATTGCCCTGGAAGCCATGTAGCGCGTGGAGTTCCGGGCAGGAAGGTTGTATATACCAAAGGCCTACTTGGATCGGTGCCGGTCGAGTTCCAAGAGGTCGAAGAGGCGCTT
>JACRIP010000611.1 GCA_016220045.1 Planctomycetota bacterium | reverse complement strand
CACGCGCTCGCGCCCCTGTTCCGCCCGCCCGCCGCCGGAACCCCGGTATTCGCCCGAGGCCCGGCGTGGGCCGACAAGTGCCTCAACGCGGCGCTCGGCGCGTGGGTCGAAGCCGAGCATGCGGTGCAGCTCCATACCAAGGACGCACGGTTCTACTCGGGCATGGGCGACCCCTTCGAGCGCTTTCGCGGGTACGCCGAGCCCGCGCCCGACCTCTACGCGCGCCTCGCCGACCTGACCGAGCGCACGCGCGCGCGCCTGCGCGCCGCGGGCGTGATCGAGGCGTCGGCGGCCACGGCGGCATCGCCCGGCGGCGGGCCCGCGCTGTCCGACGCGCATTTCGCGCGCCTCGCCGACCTCCTGCGCCGCCTCGCCGTCATCGCCGCCAAGGAACTGGCCGGCACGCCGCTGGAGTTCGCCGAGGGTCGGCTGTTCGATGACTCCGGCGACACCCTGAAGTGGCTCGCTTTCAACACGTCGAACCTGGACGTCGACCCGGAGGATCCGGCGAAGACCGTGGCCTTGGCGGCGGAGGACCAGAGCGGCCGGCGACGCGAGGTCGCGATCGGGCGGGTCTTTCCGATCTATGTCGCGGTGCCCAGCGAGTACGGGCTCATGCTCTGCCGCGGCGGATGCTACTCCTACTACGAATTCGCGACGGCGGGCGCGGCGCCCCTGACCGACCTCGAGTGGCGACGCCGGCTGGACGCGCCGGGCGCGGCGCCGGAGCCGTGGCTCTCGGGGAAGGGCCTGGGAGTCGAGCCCACACCGGAGGTGGCCGTCACGGTCGCGGAGGTGGCGGAAATCGCGGCCCTGGTGGCCGAGGTGGCGCAGCAAACGCCGCGCTCCTACGAGCGCCTCCACCGCCGCCTCCGGGCGCTCGCTGCGCGCCCCGTCCCGCCGGAGTCCCTGCCCGCGCTCCTGGACACGGTGCAGCGCCCGGGAGCCCCCCCCTTCCTGCGCCAGTGCCTGGCGCGGTGGCTGCACGGGTGGGAGGATGCGCGGGCGCGGGAGTTCTTCGTTCGGGAGGTCGCCGCCTGGCAACCGCAAGCCCGGAGCGGAGATTTCGGCGGTTCATCGTCGGAATGGAATGACGACGAGCTGCGTCCCAACCCGGTGTATGGGGCCGTCGATTCCGAGCGCTCATTGCTGATCGCGCTTGCTCAGGGCCTGGCCGCGCAAGCGGGCACGGCCGACGGCGAACTGCTGCGCAGTGTCTGGCGACGCTTCGCGCCGCTCGGGCAGTGGATGTGGAGGCCTACGAACAAGCTGGACGGCGTGCTGGACCCGCTCGGCGACGCGCTGGCGCGCCTCGACCGGGCGTCGGCGCGACGTTTCTTCGAGGAGGCCATGGCCGCGGACGAACTGCGCGCCTCGGCCTTCCGCCAGTTCTATCGCCTGAATCCCGACGCGGCCCTGGACGCCCTCGCGGGTTGGGCGGCGCGCAGCCGCCCGCCCGCCCTGTACCACGCCGTGAGCCTGCTCTACGGCGACCCCTATCCGGGCGGGAGGACGCGTCTGCATCGGCTCGCGCGCACGGCTCCGCTCGCGGTACGCTATGCCGCGCTCAGCATGCTGTTCGCGGATCGTTGGGACCGGCGCACCCTGGAGGCCGACGACTTGACGTTCGTGGCGGCGGGCCGCGCGTATCGACCCGACCGCTGGGACCACTACATCGAGGACGGCGGACCGGCCGTCGCGGACCTGTTCCCGGATCTGCTGCGCGCACGGCGGCCGGCCGGGCTGAGCCGCTCGTACGCTGCCGCGATCGTGCAGGCGGGCCGCGCCGGCGCGACGGCGGCGGCGGACGAGATCGCGGCCGTCCTGCAGGAGGAGACCGCGGCGCGGCGCTACGGCGAGGTCTTCCGCGCGTGCGCCGCGGCGCTGGGCGCGCTCGGCGGGGACGCGGGGCGGGCGGCGCTGCGCGCGGCGTGGAGCGCGATCGCCCGGGAACCGGCGGACCGCCTGGTGGCCCACAAGCTGGTCGTCGTCGCCGCGCTCGTCATGCAGGAAATGCCTGAGGCGGAGGCGGCGTTGCCGAGCTTGCTCACGCTGCCGCGGACCGAGGGAATCGACCGGCTGCGCTACTGCGGCCGACTGGCAGCCTTGGGGACGCCCTTCGCGGAGGCGTTGGTCGTGCGGCTGCTCCAAGATCCGGAGGTCTGGGACTCGACGAAGGATCATCTCGCCGGATCGATCGCATCCCCGGTGGGCGCCGAGACCGCGCGCACGTGCGTGCGGCGACTGGCCGCAGGCGCGGGTCGAACACGGCAGGAGGTCCCGGGCTGCCGGCTCGCCGCGGAACAGGTCGTGCCCACGCTTCTGGAATGCCTGGATCGGGAGCCGGAGGAACGTTGTGCGGGCGCACTGCGGGACTGGGCGGCGCGGTACGACCACCCCCTGGTGTTTGAACGCTTGCGCGCGTGGGCGACCGACGCGAACGCCGAGCGGCGGTGCCAGGCGCTCGTGGGGCTGGTCGAGCAACGGTCGCAGCTTACGCGTGCGGTCGGGCTGCTGGCAACCGCCCTGGAAGCGAAGGACCGCCGCGAGTCGACCCTGGCGAGCCACGCGCTCCTGCGCTGCGGACCGGCGGGCGAAGCGGCGCTCGCCGCGCGGCTGGAGCGCGGCAGCGGGTGGCCGCGTGCGGCCGCGTACCTCGCGTTGCGCAGCGTGGGAGCGAGTGGTTTGCCCCGCTACCTGGAGGCGCTCCTCGCCGACGCGGACCCCTGGGCGCGGGGCCTGACGGCGCTGGATGCGGTCGCGGCCAATCTACGGCATCCACCCGACCGCGCGGTCGAGGTGCTCGCGGCGCTGTTGGCGGACCCGGAGCAGGAGCCCGCGTTGACGATCGCGCGCAAGCTGGTGGAGCGCGCGGAACGGGACGAGTGCGCGTGGAAGTACGAGGCGGAGGACGCCGCGCGCCGGGCGCAGGAGGCCGGGGAGGCGGCTGCGCCGCCGGTCGGAGCGCCGCGCACCGAGCGTTTGGAGCGCGTGCTGGAGGCGGCGCGCAAGCGGGTGGTGGATTCAACGGGGAAGGCCCAGAAGCGCTGATCCTCGCCGCGGGGAGCGTCGGGGCGCCCCTCCCTGCTCACCGCGGCGGCGGCTGCGGGGGCGGCGCCGCCGGCGTGGGCGACCGCGGGGCGCTCACCTCCGCGATCGGGCCGGCAGCGACGGCGGCATCGCCGACAGCCGATGCCGGCCGCGGCGCGGGCTCCGGCGCGAGCGCGAGCCCGCCGGGCTCGGCGGCGACCGTGAGCGCGCCGTCCACCGGACCCGGCGTCATCGGCGAAAGGCGACCGGCCGCGACGTCGGGATGCCGCGCGCGGAGCGCCCGCGCCGCGGCCTCGAGACGCGCGCGCAGGCCGCGCTCGCCGAGGAAGGAGGTCGCGCGCGCCGCCGCTTCCAGCGGCCCTACGGCCGCGGGCGAACCGAATTGCCCCAGCGCGTCGGCCGCCGCGCCACGCGCCACCGCTTCCACCGCGCCGTTCCCGACGATTCCGATCCACGCCGGCTCGCCCCGGGGATCGCCGTAGGCGGCAAGCGCCTCTGCCGCCGCCGCGAGAGTCTCAGGATCAGCCGGCTCCGCCGCGGCGAGGCCGAGGATGGGCGCGAAGCCGGCCGGGCACCGCAGCCGCCCGAGCGCGCGGACCGCCTGCGCCCGCGCCGGGCCGGCCGCTCCGGCTACGACCTGCAGCAGGAGCGGCACCAGGCGTTCACCCGGTATCCGGCCCGCCAGCCGGGTCAGGGCCTCGGCGCGGCGCTCGCCCGGCGCGTCCGGGGAGGCCGCGAGACGCTCCAGCACGGGGAGGGCGTCGTCCCCGAGCCGCGTGCAGCCGAGGTCGAGCGCCTCGCGGCTCCAGGCGTGCTCGATCGCCCAGTTCGCGGCCGCGGCGCTGGCGGCGTGGCTCGTGTGCATCGCCAGCAGGAGCTTGAACTGTCTCAGGCGTACGGCCGGCTCCGCTTCCGCGCACACGTTTTCCGCCAGCATCGCCGCGCTCTCGGTGCGCGCGCGCTGGAAACGACGGGCGAGGTGCACGAGCGCCTGGACGGGCGGGACGAGCTTCTCCCCGTCCAGGTCGGGGAGCGGCCACTCCAGCCGGAACACGCCCTCCGCCAATTCGCCGCGTCCCTCCGCCACCAGCCCGCGCACGCCGCTGCGCGTGGGCGCGTCCAAGGCCGCGGCGAGCAGGAGCGGGTCGCCGCGCAGCCGGACCGCCCGATCGAAGGAGGCGTCTCCGCTCGCCACGTGGACGACGCCGACCTCGCCGAGGGCGCCGAGCAGCCGCGCGGCGGCATCTGCGTGCCCGAGGAAGAGGCTGGGGTCCAGGTCGTCGGCGCGCACGCAGATGCGATAGGCCAGCGGCGCCGCGCTTCCGGCGAAACGCCGGCTCGGCAGGACCTCGATCTGAATTCCCTCGAGCGCACCCGCCAGCGAGAGGTCGGCGCCCAGGAGTGCGTTCGCCCCGACGGCGGGCGAGGGCGCGTCGGCCTCCACCACGCGCAGGCCGAGTTTCAAGGCGGCGGCGGCGAAGGAAGACTCCACACGGGACGGGGGAAGCGCGTCCTCCGCGTCCGCGCGGCTCGCGGTCGCGTCATCGCCGCGCGCGCGCCGCTGCTGACGCGCCTGCCGGGCCTCCGGGCTATCGGGGAAGTGCTTGAGGAGGGCCGCGAGGCCGCGTCGGCGCACGGCGGGGATGGGATCGCCCATGGCCAGCGCGGCCAGGCGCGCTGCGACCTGCCCCGGCGCCACCGGAAGGCGGCCGGCCAACTCCACGGTGCGCCGCACCACCTCCACGATGCGCTCGGCAGGCAGCAGCGCGCCCTCCTCCTCGTACGTCACGCGGCCGGGCGCGACCGTCACGCCGGGCACGATCAGCCGGCGGGTGGCGTGATCGAGGGACGCCAGGGTGTCCGCCTCCGGCCCGCACACGCTGACCTGGTCGTCAAACCACGGTTCGCCGGTCGCCACGGTCGACGGCGCCGCTTCGCCGGCCGGATCGACCTCGATGGCGAGCCCCGGCGGCAGGTCCGGGACCAGGATCTCGACCCGGAAGCGCGAGGCGGAGTAGATTCCGGAGACCGCGTGGCGCTCCGTCGCCGACACCTTGAAGCCGTCCAGCGTCCCCGCCACCGCGGGGTACCCGCGCTCCTCGCCCGGCGTCAGCTTCAGCGCCGTTGCGACCTCGCTCCAGATCCGCCGGCGTTCCGCCCGGCGGCGGCGCACGTGACGGACCGAGGCGAGCACGACCAGGAAGCAGGCGCAGAGGAGCACCAGGCCGCCCGTCCCAACGCCCGCCGTCGTCACCTCGTGGGTCATGCGGCAT
>JACRIP010000606.1 GCA_016220045.1 Planctomycetota bacterium | reverse complement strand
CGGAGGCCGGCGCGCAGCCCGGGTCGTGCACCGCCGCCTCCTGGAAGGCGACGACCGCCTCGTCGAACTTCCCGGCCTCGAAGAGGGCGAAACCCGCGGCCATCGCGGCCTGCGCCTTGCGGTCGGCGTCGCCGAGCAGGAGCGCGGGCCCGGCGCGCAGGAGCGCGTCCACGAGGCGCAGCTCGTCGGCCGCCGCGCGCATGGTCTCGGTGCGCTGCGCCGGGCGCTTGGCGAGCGTGCGCAGGATCGCGCGCTCCAGCTTCCACGGGATCTCCGGCGCGAGGCTCGAGATCGCCGGCGGCGCGGTGTCGCGATGCTTGAGGTAGTACTGGACGTGCGTGCTCGCGTCGTAGGGCGGTCGCCCGGTGGCCATTTCGTACAGCATCACCCCGAGAGCGTAGACGTCGCACGAGGCGGAGACGAAGCCCTCGAACTGTTCCGGGGACATGTAGCGCGGCTTGCCGACGACGGCGCCGGTATAGGCGACCGCCTCCTCGCCCAGCACCTTGGCGATGCCGAAGTCGGTGACCTTGACGGCGCCGTCGGGACGCACCAGGACGTTTTCCGGGGAGAGGTCGCGGTGGACGACCGGGTTGGGCAGGGTATGGGCGTGGTGTACGGCTTCGGCGATCTGCGCGCCGAACTCGGCGACCTTGCCCGGCGGGAGCCGGATCGCCTCCTTGATCTGCCGCTTCAGGGTCTTCCCCGGCACGTACTCCATGACGTACCCGACCACGTCCGGGTCCTCCAGGGTGTAGAGGATGCGGACGATGTTGGCGTGGTCGAGCTGCGCGAGCGTGCGCACCTCGGCCTCGAAGCGGGAGCGGAAGCCGCGCTCGGAGGCGAGGTGGGGATGGAAGATCTTGATCGCGCGCGGCACGCCGAGCTTGACGTCCATCGCCTTGAAAACGGTGCCGAAACCGCCGCTGGCGATCTTCTCCTGGATCGTGCACGCGCCGAAGGTGCGCCCAAGCATCTGCTCGGTCAGCGTATCCTTCTCGGGCGTGTCGGCCATCGGGGGGTCTCCGGCGGGCGCGGCTCAGGGGCTTGTCTCAATGTCCCATTGTCTCATTGTCTCATGGTCGAAGGGCGGCGTTTTCGGCGGGTGCGGCCGCATGGGAGCAATGAGACAATGCGACAATCGCCCAATGAGACGATTCTCGCGGGCCACGCGCGGGGAATCACGTAACGACCCGCTGCAGTGAGGCCGAGCGCGGAAGTCAGGCTCACTTCTCCGCCTCTTCCTTCGGCATGGCGCGCCACTCCAGCGCCAGGCCGCCGAGGACCGAGCCCTTCTGCAGGACCAGCTTGTTATCAGGGTCAAACCCGAGGACGTAGCGCGCGCCGTGCGCCTCGACCTCGATCAGGCGCGGGCCGCCGCTTTCGGACATGCCCTTGGAAAAGCGGAGCAGATCGACCTCGGCGCCCGGCGAAATGAGCGGCACGGCCAGGCCGTCCTCCCAGGTCGGGCCGGCCAGCGTCGCGGCAAACCAGAAAAGCGAATCGAGCAGCGCGAGCGGCGGCACCGGCGCCGAGCCTTCGAACGCCTGCCCGCGGCACTTCACCTTGCGTCGGCTGGTCGAGTTCCGCACCACTCCCGAGGACTCGACCGTGGCGTCCACCGTGCCGTCGCTCTTGCGCACCTTCTGCTCGAACGTCTGCTGCGTCAAATCGACCGTGATCCCGACCTTCCAGCTCTCGTCGAGCAGCACCTTCTCGATCTTGATCCGCTGCCGCCCCTCCAGCAGGTAGACGTCCTTGTCCTCCACCTTGCCGGCTTCGACCTTCCAGGTCGCGAAGCCGACCTTCGTGCTCTCGCGGAAAATCCCCATCGACTGCTCGCCGACCAGGGCGCGATTCCAATGACCCGAGGTACGGGCCGCGAGCTTGCGGAAGCGCTCGATCGCCTCGAGCTCCGCGGGCGCGAAGGCGACCACGCGCATGCGCACCGCGGCGAGGACCTTCTCGAATACGGGGAATACCGCAGCAGCGCGGGCGCGCGGCACGCGCAGGAAAAGGACCGGATGCGAGGACTCGTGGCATTCGATCAGGACGGCGTAGTTGACGAACTTCTCGCTGCCGATCTCCTGGGAGAAGATGGTGCGCCAGGAGGGGCAGCGGGCGACCTTGAGCGCGTCCTCGGAGCCGACGATGCCGCCGGCGGCCTCCACGGCCTTCTTGTAGTCGGCGGCGATCGACTTGAGGTCGCCGGGAATCGGCTCGGGCACGCGGATCAGCGCCAGGCAGGTGGCGGCGTCGTTGGGATCGGCGAAGGCGACCTGGACGCCGCCCATGCCCTCCGGGGGGCTGGTCATTTTGGTCCAGCCGGCCGGGGGGCGGAAGGCCAGGGAGGTGGCGCGGTCGCGCACTTCGTCGCCCAGCGCGGGCTCCTCGGCCGCGACCAGGCGGACGGCGAGCACGGCGAGGAGGGCGCCGACGCAGAGGAGTGCGCCGCCGCCGAGGCGGCGTCGGGAGCGGGCGGAGCAGGGCATGAGGCGATCGACCTCCGCGGTCATTTGGGAGTGAAGAGGCGGGCGAAGCGCGGCTCGCCGGCGAGGCGGGCGAAATCGGGATCGGCGCGGATGCCCGGCTCGCGCAGGCCGTGGACGGCGGCGACGCGCTCCAGGTCGTCGAGCGCTTCCTGGGGCCGGCCGGTGCGCGCGCAGAGCCGGGCGCGCGCGAGCAGGCAGACGCCGCTATCGGGCGTGAGCTCGAGGCCGCGCGCGAGCAGGCCCTCGGCGTCGCGCGTCCGGCCCGCGAGGGCGGCGGTCCAGGCGATCTCCGAGAGCAGCCAATCGACTTCGCCGAGCGTGCGGAGCGCCGCGCGGAAGCGCCGGTCGGCCTCGTCGAAGCGGCCGGCGGCACGGGCGCTCCGGGCGAGCGAGATTTCGGCGAGCGCGTGGCCGGGCGCGACCTCGAGGAGGCTCGCCCAGGCGGCGTCGGACTCAGGTAGACGCCCGAGATCGCCGAGGGCGCGGGCGCGCTGGGCGAGGACGAGCGGGTCGCGCGCGCCGGGGCCGGCGACCGCATCGAGGCAGAGCAGGGCGGCGGCGGCATCGCCGCGCGCGAGCAGGGCGGCGGCCACGGTCCAGGC
The DNA here is from genome assembly GCA_016220045.1 of Planctomycetota bacterium. Lineage (GTDB taxonomy): Bacteria > Planctomycetota > MHYJ01 > WSZJ01 > JACPWG01 > JACRIP01. The sequence continues at coordinate 2 of JACRIP010000606.1, read as the reverse complement.
GG
>JACRIP010000614.1 GCA_016220045.1 Planctomycetota bacterium | reverse complement strand
CGTTCCGTCGTTCTCTGTGCCTCTGTGTCTCTGTGGTTCAGTCCGTCTTCTCGCCGGCCCTACAACGCCACGAATGCGCCACCGGCCTCCAGCGAACGCTGCGCCGCCGCCAGCACGCGCACCACGTCGAGGGCGCACTCGCCGTCCGAGAGCGGCGCGCGCCGCTCCGCGATCGCGCCGGCAAAATCACGCACCGCGCCCGCAAGCGCCTCGGTCTGATCGAGGGTCGGGGACCAGACGTCGCCGGTGCGGTAGGAGACCAGCGCGCGCCGGCGCTCCTCCAGGTTCGCCTCGGGCCGGCGCACGTCCACGCCCTTGTCGTAGAGCTTGATCTTCTCCACCTGCTCCACGTCGTCGTAGACGATCATCCGGCGCGTCCCGCCGATCATCGTCAGACGCAGCTTCACCGGCGCGAGCCAGTTGAAGTGAAAGTGCGCAATCAGGGAATCGTCGTAGCGAAGCGTCACGTAGGCCATGTTCTCGTGCGTCCCGGCGACGTGGCGCACGCCGAAGGCGGAGACTTCGCGCGGGCGCCGCCCGAGCACGTAGCGGGCGACCGAGACGTCGTGCGGTCCGAGGTCCCAAAGGACGTTGGTGTCGGACTGGAACAGGCCGAGGTTCACGCGCACCGAGTCGAAATACAGGATATCACCGAGCTCTCCGCGCGCGATGAGGTCGCGGATCTTCTGGACGGCCGCGGTGTAGAGGAAGGTGTGATCGACGAAGAGCGTGCGGCCGTGTTCGCGCGCCAGGGCGACGAGGGCTTCGGCGTCGGCGACCGTGGGGGCGAGGGGCTTTTCGACCCAGAGGTGCTTGCCGGCGCGCAGGGCGGCCTCGCCGAGCGGGCGATGGGTGGCGAGCGGCGTGGCCAGGGCGACCGCGTCCACGGCGGGATCGGCGAGCACGTCGGCGACGTTGGTGGTGGTGCGGCCGACGCGGAAGCGGCGCGCCATTTCCTCGAGGCGGGCGGGGTCGAGGTCGCAGATCCAGGCGACCTCGATGCCGCGCGCCGAATTGAAATTGCGGACGAGGTTGGGGCCCCAGTAGCCGCAGCCGACGACGGCGACGCGCAGGGGCGCGCGCCCGACCACGGAGGTGCCCGGTCGCGGAGCGGGGATGGAGCCGGGGGCGGAACCGGGGGCGGTCGGGACGGCGTCGGCGCTCATCGGGGATCTCTCCGATTCCGCAGGATGCGGGCCGGCACGCCTGCGACCACGGCGAAAGGCGGGACCTCGTCGGTGACGACGGCGCCGGCCCCGACAATCGCGCCGACGCCGACCGTCACGCCGGGGAGCAGCACGGCATTCGTGCCGATGTCGGCGCCGCGGCCGATGCGCACCGGACGGATGACGAGGTCGGTCTCCATGACGGGGGCATCGACCGGCTCGCCGGTGTGGGCGGAACCGAGGACCTTCGCGCCGGGACCGAAGCCGACGATTTCCTCCATGACGAGGTCGCGGGCGTCGAGGTAGGCGCCGGGACCGATCCAGACGCGGCGGCCGAGGGTGCAGCGCCCGTCGTGGCGGCCCTGGAGGAAGGCGCCGGCGCCGAGGAAGACGCCGTCGCCGAGCTCGAAGGTGTCGGGGTGGAGGAAACGCACGCCGGGTCCGACCGTGACGTCGTCGCCGAGGGCGCGCACCAGGGCGCGCAGCGCGATCCGGCGCATCCCGTAGTCGAAGCGCGTCTGGCCGTCGGCGAAGCGGTCGTAGACGGCCAGGCGCTCTTCGACCGACAGCGTGGCGCGCAGGTGGTCGGCGTGGGCGCGCTCGAACGCGGGGTCGGGCGCGATCGGGCGGCGGGCGAAGCTGGCGGGCACCTGGCGCGTCATCGGCGGTTCGTCGACAGGGGGCGGGAGGCGGAAAGGGGAAGCGCCAGCGCGGGAGGTCGGCGCGCGCGCGGGCAGGGGGCTTATACCACAGGGTGGGGCGGGGATCAAGCAGGCGGGGGGAGTACGGTGAAGCCGGCCCGACGGAAGTCGTCGTCGAAGGTGAAGGCCTCGGTGATGCCGAAGTGCCTCATGACGACGAAGGAGGTGCAGTCGGTGAAGGAGAGGACGAGTCCGCGGTGCTTCCGGAACAGCCGCCATGCCGCTTCCCGGGTCTCCTCTCCGGTCGGCACGAGCTGGATCGCGGCGTTGGCGCGCAGGAATTCGCCTACGGTGACAGCCTGGGGGTGACCGGCCCACTTCCGAATGGCGGTGACGGTCTCCTGGAAGACGTCCCAGGTAGTGAGCAATCGGCGACGCTCGTCGCGCAGTCGTTCATAGCAGGCAACGGCCGGCCCGTGCCATTCGTCCCGTTCCACGAAGAGCCCGACGAGCGCGCTGGTGTCTACCAGAACCCGGCCCTCCATCCCGACCCTCTACTCGCGACCGTAGATTACGTCGTCTTCGGTTTCACCCGCTTTCCGGATCGGGCCGCGGATGAAGCCGATCATTTTGCCCAGGGGATCCTGCTTCCACGCCGCCTCACGCTCGGCCGCATCGAGGACTTCGAAGTACCAGTTCTTTCCCCGCTTGACGCTGTCGATGGACAGGCCCCCGGCGCGGAGTTCCTGGATGGCGCGGAAGGCCGTCGCCGTGGAGACCCCAAGTGCGCCGGCGAGGGTGCGTGTCGTGTGGCGGCGGCTGGTCAGATGCAGGTACGCGGAGTACGCCAACGGAGACGGTTTCTCGACCTCGCGTCGCGTGCGCCGTGGGGATGCTCGCATGAGTGACTCCGCAGGATGGCCCGCGGCAACTTTATCACGTTGATCATCACGTGATCAAGCTGAATTGAGGCCTTGTCCGCTTCTGCGGGGCAGAAACGAAACCACAGTGGCACAGAGACGACGACGGGAACGAGGAGGAGGCCATTCCGCGCCTTCCTCACCGGATCTTGCCACACGCCCTGACGCGGAACGCCCTCCTCCTGTTTCCCGTCGTCTCTGTGGCTCTGTGCCTCTGTGGTTCAGTCGCCGTTACGCCATACCCGACCTGCACCCTGCCCTCCGCCGATCCTTGTGCCCGTCGGACGCGAAGTTATACTGAGGCGGCCCGCCGCCCCGCGGCGGCTACGCGCGGGCGGGATTTCGCCTACCCGAGAATGGGACGAGACGTGATTCGGCTCATCATTCCCGCCTACAACGAAGCGGCCAATCTCCCGGGCGTCCTGGAGCGTCTCCGGAGCACGCTGGCCGGCGGCGCGGAACCGTACCAGGTCTTCGCCGTAGAAGACGGCTCGAGCGACGACACGGCGGAGGTGCTGCGGCGGCTGGCGCGCGAACATCCCCTGACGCCGCTCTTCCACGAGACCAACCGGGGCGTCGCGGCCGCCTTTCGCACCGGGTTCGCGGGCGCACTGGCGGGGGCGGCCGACGACGACGTCGTGGTCCTGATGGAGGGAGACGGGACGTCCGCGGTGGAGTCGATCCCGGCGATGGCCGCGCGCATCCGCGCGGGCGCCGACGTCGTGGTCGCCTCGCGCTACCGCGTCGGCGGCGGGTACCGGCGCTTCCCGCTCAAGCGCCTGATCCTGAGCTGCGGCGCCAACCTCGTCGTCTCCCTCCTCTTCCCCATCCCGGGCGTGCGCGACTACACCATCTTCTTCCGCGCCTACCGCGCCGGCCCGCTCAAGCTGGCGATGGCGCGCCATGGGGATCAGTTCATCACCGTAGACACGTTCTTCGCCAACGTCGAGGTCCTACTCAACCTAAGGCCCTGCGCGCGCCGCCTCGAGGAGATCCCCTTCCTCTACGACTACGGGCGCAAGCAGGGCAAGAGCGGCATGAAGGTCTGGCACAACCTGCGCTCGTACCTGGGCTTCATCGCGCGGCACTTTCTCGGATGACCGACCGCATGGCGGAGGACGGCGCGTCGCCGGCAACGGCGCAGGCGAGCGAAGGGGCCGGAGCGGCGGCGGGAGCCGGAGCGCCGCGCCCCTCGGCCGCGATGCGCGGCGCGCGCGCCCTGTTGCTCGTCGCGCTGGTGCTGGTCTTCGGCGCTCCCCTCCTGCTCGGCAAGTACGCGGTCGGCCACGATTTCCTCTTCTATCTGCCGCGCCTGGTGGAGTTCCATGAGAACCTGCGGCACGGCATCCTCTTCCCGCGCTGGGCGGCGGACCTGGGCGCGGGCCACGGCCAGCCGCTCTTTCTCTACTATCCCCCGCTCTTCTACTATCTCTGCGAGCTGTGGATCGCCTGCGGTCTCAACCTGATCTGGGCGGTCAACCTGAGCTGCCTCGCGCTCGCCGCGGTGGCGGCGGCGATGATGCGGCGCTGGGCGGCCTGCCACTGGGGCGAGCTGGGCGGCGCGCTGGCGGCGACCGCCTATCTCTTTGCGCCCTACGTATGCGTCGATCTGTACGTGCGCCACGCGCTCGCGGAATTCGCCGCCTTCGCCTTCTATCCGATCGCGCTCGACGGCATCGGGCGGTACGCGCGCGGCGGCACGCGCTGCCATCTGCTGCAGGGCGCGCTCGGCGTGGCCGGCGTGCTCTGGTGCCACCATCCGGCGGCGCTGCTTTTCGCGCCGCTCGTGGCCGGGTACGGCGCCTGGCTCGCCTGGGAGGCGCGTTCCTGGCGCGTGCTCGGCGGGGTGGCGGCGGCCGGGGGGCTCGGCGGCCTGCTGTCCGCGCACGTGCTCCTGCCGGCGCTGCTGGAGCGCGAGTTCGTCAAGCTCGACCTGCTGATGACCGGGTATCCGCTGTATACGAACCATTTCGTCTACCCCTGGCAGCTTTTCGCCGGCGGGTGGAGCTACCGCGGCTCGGCGGTTGGGGACGGCGGAGAGTTGCCGTTCGGGCTGGGGTGGGCGCATCTGGCGCTCCTGGCGGCGGCGTGGGCGTTCGGGTGGCGCGAGCGGGGACGGATGCGGCCCGGGGAGCGGGCGCTGCTCGGCGGAGCAACCGCCGCGATTCTGCTCTACTGCCTGGCGATGCTGCCCCTGGCGCAGCCGCTCTGGGATCGGGTGAAGTTCCTGCAGTACATGCAATTCCCCTGGCGCCTGCTGGCGCCGGTGACGGTGTGCCTGGCCTTCGCCGCGGGGGCGGCGGGACAGGGTCTTGCCGGACTGCGCGCCGGGCGGCGGATGGCGGCGTGCGTGGCGGCCTTCGGGCTGGTGCTGGCGCTGAATTTCGCGCACGCGCGGCCGTCGCTGCTGGTGGACGTCACGCTGGAGACGTTGGCGCCGGGCGAGCTCGCGCGTTCGGAGATCACGGTGCTGTCGGTCAACGAGTTCGAGCCGCGCTGGGTGACGAAATCGCCGCCGTTCGCGGCGGAGCCGGTGCGGGTGGTCGAGGGTACGGCGACAGCCGTATTCGAGCGGCGTTCGCCGGAGTGCCTGCGGGTGAGCGGGGCGGCGGCGACGGCGGCGGTGCTGGAGGTGGCGACCTACTGGTTTCCGGGGTGGAGTGCGCGGGTGAACGGGCAGGCGGCGGGGGTGACCGCGGCGGCGGGGAGCGGGTACTTGCGCGTGGCGCTGCCGACGGCGGGGGCGTACGAGGTGGAGCTGACGCTGGAGCGGACGGGGGTGCAGCGGGCGGGGCTGGCGCTGGCGGCGCTGGGGGTGCTGGCGATGGGGGGGATTGCGTTGGGGTGGAGCTGGCGGGGCGGACACGGGGGTCCGCCCCTACGCCGAACTGCGGGATTGGCGGAGACAGGACACTGGCTCTTCCCGTCGCGCCCCGTGCTCCGCCGGCCCGGCCGAGCCAATCCGTGAGCAGCGCGCGCGGAGTAGCCGCCGCCTACCACTACAACGCTAATCGCCGCCCCAGGCAGACCTACCGTCCCCGGTGCCAAGGACCGGAGATCGGCCAACCGGCCCGGTTGTAGTTACGCCTTCAGGCGGAACCATGGGGCAGTTGCGATTAGTGTTCGGCG
>JACRIP010000079.1 GCA_016220045.1 Planctomycetota bacterium | reverse complement strand
GTACGAGTACGAGTACGAGATACGAGGACGACGGAGGCCGTGCTTTCGATGCGTGCGGCTGGTACGGTCGAGCCGCAATGCCGGACATGCCCCCCCGCTCCGCGGCCCAGTTGACAGCGACCGGGTCACTTCCCCGCCGGATCGGCGTCGATCAGCCGGCGCCACTCGGCGGCCGTGCGCACGCGCCAACCGGCGGCCCCGGTGAGCTTGCGCAGTGCCCGATCGAGTTCCAGGTAGAGCGGCGTGGCCTCGCGCGCGGGAAACCGGGCCAGTTCCGCGTACAAGGGTTCGATCGGCCTGCGACTACCGGACGCGCCCAAGGTCCGGATAAGGCATAGTCTGTACTCGGACAGCGTCTCGTCCGGCGTCGGCGGGCCGGCGCGGTAGGCGCTCGTGGGCTCCGGACCCGGCGGCGACGCCGGCCGCGGGGCGCTCAGCAAGGCGACGCAAAGCGCCGTCACGGCCCGCTCGCCGCCGATCGCTCCCAGGGCAATCGCCGCCCGGTGCCGCACGAACAGGTCGGGGTCCTGCTGGGCGGCCGTCAGCGCCTCGATTCCGTCCGGGTCCCGCAAGCGTCCAAGTCCGATGGCCCCCTGCGCCCGCACGCGCCAGCTTCGGTCTCCCCCCAAGGCCCGGCGCAACCCGGCCAGGGCGACGTTGCGCTCGGCATCGGGGAGCGCCCTGACGACGGCCAGGCGCACGCCCTCGTCCGGACTCGCGGCGTGCTTCAGCAGCTCCGCCTGCCCGATCGGTCCGAGCTGGGCCAACCCGAGCGCGCACTGTTCCCGTACGATCGTGTGCGTGGCCGGCATCTGCTCCGTGCCGTCCTCCTGAGCAGCCGCGCGCGCCCGTTCCGTGGCCACGTCGAAGGCGAGCGCCAGGTAGGGTACCGCGTCCGGTCCGATGTCGATCAGCAGGCGGCGCGCCAGCTCATGCCGGTTCGCATGCTCTCCGGTGAAGGCCAAGATGCAGGCAAGGATCGCCGCCTCCTTCCCCTCCGCGCCCAGCTTCAGCACCTCCTGCTTCGCTGCCAGCCATTGGTCGTAGTTGTCGCCGTGCATGCCGGCCAGCAGTTCCGGCATTCGTCCGCAGCGCCACAGCGCGAGCCGTGCCGGCGCCGCGCGCGACTCGTCCTCACTCTCGGATCGGTCCACGAGAGCGAGGGCTTCCGCCCCCACCAGCGGCGCGCCTTCGCGGCGCAATTCCGCTCTCCCGCGCTTCCACTCCGCCGGGTCGGCAGTGCCGAAGCGCAGGTATGCCTGCTGTACCGCCTGCACCCGGGTCTCCAGGAAGCCGGCGGGGTCGGACCGCGAGGCCATGGGCGCCGACACCCGACCCGCTCGGCACCCGCAGACCGCCAGCAGCAGCAGGACGATAGCCAGTCGACCGACGGTTTCGTGGTGGGCCACTCCCTCCGCTCCGACCGGAACCGGATTCACGACGCCACACCGCTCGCTCCCAGGATGCGTGCAGGTCACGCACTGCCTGGGAGCGCGGGCGAGGACGCCCGCGGTCGCAGCGCTACGTACGTCGCTGTATGCCGCCGGCGGGCGAGCACGTGCCGCGAGTCTAGTTCCCGGGCGGGCCTCGCGTCAAGCGGCGCGTCTCTTCGGGGCACGTGCCCGCGGCGGTGCACGCAACGTGTTCCCTGCCGAGTTGTTCAAAGCCGACTCGCGAACCGGCCACTGTCGGACTGCCGGCCGCTCGTGGCTCCGCGGGTTTCGGGCGGCGGGCCAGGACAACGTTGATCGCGATCGGGCAAGCAGGGTCGCCAGTCCGATTCGGGCGTGGGGGCCTCGATCCGGAGATCGGATCAGGAGCCTGGGACTCCGCCGCCGGCGAGCTCGCGGCGCAGGCGAGGACGCCTGCGCCACAAAGGCTGCGAGCACTCGCCGGATCGTTCGGGAGGTCTCCGGTATTTGTGGTGCAGGCGTCCTCGCCTGCACGCGAAGGGCCGGCCAGCGTGGCTTTGGCGACACCCGCTTCAGGCGGAGTCTACGCCGAAGCCGAATCGCATTTGGCCCATCGTTCCGCCTGAAGGCGGAACTACAAACGAGCCGCATGGCCGAACTGCCGTGCTTGGCGGCGCGCTTGGCGTTGTCGTGCTGGAACTGTGAAAGCGGCCGCCTTATGCGGCGGCCGGCTCGGTGAAGCGGTAAGGTTGGTCTCAGAGGCGGGTCCCCGGCAGTCTCCAAACCGCGAAACCCCCAAACCCCCAAACCCCGGCAGCGCGGGGACGCGGCGCGGCGTGGTACCACGCCGCGCCGCGCGCGCCACCCGCCGCGCCGCGCGTACCCCACTATTCGGCGTAGCGGATCCCCTTCTTCGCCGCCTGCCCGCGAATCGCGCGCAGGACCGAGGCGTCGAACGAGTCGCCCTTCGCGCCCTTCAACTGCTCGGCGAGCCAGGCGGTACGCTTCGAAGCGACCTCGGCGATCTGCTTGCGGATGGTCTCGCGCTCCGCCGCCTTCTTCTCGATGAAAGCCGACTTCTCGGCGTCGCTCATGCCGCGCATCGCCTCGGGCAGCTCCTCCTGCTTGAGCGCCTGGACCTGCGCGCGGCCGCTCTGCGCCGCCTCGACCAGGTCGGACTCGTCGAGCCCGCCGTCCTTGCCGCCCATGAACTCCGCCCGCTCGGCCGCCGCCGCCGGCGCCAGACCCTTCGCCGCCTCGCGCTTCTCGTCGCTCGCACGCTGCTTGTCGCGCGCGCCGTACGCGACCACCGTGTCGGCCAGCTTCGCATTGAGCGCCGCCATCTCCTCGTCCAGCGGGGTCGTGACCGCCGTCACGCCGCCGTTCTGCGCGATCGACGTGTAGGTCCCTTCGGCGAGCCGCGCAATCTCCTGCCATACGCGTTCGGTCTCCGCGTCGCCGCCGCAGCGCACCGTATTGATCACGATGTCCTGTTCGATCGCGTTCTTCGCGATCGCGTGATAATCCAGGTTGTCACCGTAGTCCATGTGCGGGGGGGCGTCGCCGACCAGGAAGCAGAGGCGCAGGGTCGCGCGCGCGCGGTCCCACGTCATTTTCGTAATCGCATCCTGCAGGGCCTGGTTGACGTGCTCGGGGCCGTCGCCGCCGCCGGCCGCGCCGAAGGACATCAGATTCTTGAACACCGCGTCGATGTCGTCGCTCAACTCGAAGGTGCGCGTGACGTAGTCGTCGCCGCGGTCGCGATACGCGATCAACCCGATGCGCACGTCCGGCCGCGGCTGGCCCTTGGCGATGGCGTTCGCGATCGTCCAGATCTTCTGCTTGGCCCCCTCGATCAGGCCGCCCATGCTGCCGGTGGTGTCGAGCACGAAGCACACGTCCACGCGCGGGCGCGCCGTAGGCTCGGTGCTGAGGATGCCGGGGCCGAGCTTCGCGGGTTCGCGTTCGGTCGCGGCGGGCGGGGGCGCGGGCGTCGGCGTCTCGTCGGTGGCGAAGAGCGGCGTGAGGACGATGCCCGTGATCAGGGCGAGCCCGCCCATCGTGGTGGCCCAAAGCTTCGGCGTGCGCAGCATGGTTGGATTCCTCTCGTGCATGCGTTATACTCGCTGACCCCGCGCGGCCCGGCGCGCTGCCCGGCATGATGCGTCGTGGGGAACGGGGCCTATGACGCGAGCGGCACGAAGGAAGTTCCGGTGATTCTTGGCGTGGCGGAGAAGGGCGCGAGCGAATGACGATTGTCGATTGACGATTGTCGATTGACGAATGTCGATTGTCGATTGTCGATTGACGAATGTCGAATGTCGATTGTCGAATGTCGAATGTCGAATGACCCGGGCGAGTTATGGATCGCCACTCGCCACTCGCCAATCGCCAATCGCCAATCGCCAATCGACGTTTCCCGTCGCCCCCCGTCCTACTTCGGCCAGCGCGCGGCGAGCTCGTGGAAGAACAGGATCTGGCTGCGCACGGCGCGGTCGAACTCGCCCAGGTGCATCGACTCGTTCTCGCCGTGGGCCTTGGTGTAGGGGTCCTCGACGCCGGTCAAGAGCGCGGGCGCGCCGCCGAGCGCCGCGCTGAAGGGCCCGGCGAACGGGATCGTGCCGCCCATGCCGACGCAAATCGGGTCTTTGCCGTAACCTTCGCGCAGGGCCGCGAGCGCGGCTTCGAACGCCGGCCCGACCGGGTCGGTGGACCACCAGTTCGCGGGCGAATGCTCGTGGAGCGAGACCTCCAGGCCCCATGGCGTGTGCTGTTTGAGATGCGCGACGAGGCGGCGCTGGACGTCGACCGGGTCCATATCGGGGACGATGCGGATGCCGACGCGCGCCCAGGCGGCGTCGTTGATGGTGTTGCCGGCCTGCGCGCGGCTGGACGACTGGATGGCGTTCACGCCGATCGACGGCAGGCGCCAGGTCTGGAGGCACGGGTGCACGTCCCCGCCCCACATCGCGAGGCCCGGGACCATGCCCGCCTGGCGGCGGAACTCGTCGGCCGTGCAGGGCAGGCGCCGCGCGGTCTCGAGGTCGACCGGACTGAGCGGCCGCACGCGGTCGTAGATGCCGGGAATGGCGATGCGGCCGGCGTCGTCCACGAGCGTGGCGAGGAGGCGCGCCAGCCCGAGCGCCGGGTCGGGAATCGGGCCGCCCCACATCCCCGAATGGATCGAGCCGGCGAGCGCGCGCACTTCGACCTCGACGGTCACGAGGCCGCGCAGCGTGGTGGTGAGCGAGGGCAGCCCGGTATCGAAGTTGCCGGCGTCGGCGAGCACCATGACGTCGGCGGAGAGCCGGGCGCGGTGCTCCTTGAGGAAGGCCATGAGATGGTCGGAGCCGATCTCCTCCTCGCCCTCGATGAGCAGGCGCACGTTGCAGGGGAGGGGGAGGCCGAGTTCGAGGTAGGCGGCGATCGACGAGGAATGGACCGCGATGCCGCCCTTGTCGTCGGCGGTGCCGCGGCCGTAGAGCCGGCCGTCGCGCTCGGCGGGCTCGAAGGGCGGGCTCTCCCACTTTTCGGCGCGGCCGGGCGGCTGAACGTCGTGGTGCGCGTAGAGCAGCACCGTCGGCCGGCCGGGCGCGTGCAGCCAATCCGCATAGACGTAGGGATGCGCGTCGCCCAGGCGCAGGACTTCGACGTGCTCCAGGCCGCGGGCGCGGAGGAGCGCGGCGACGGCGTCGGCGGAACGCGCGACCTCGGCGGCCGGGAAGTTGGCGAAACTGACGCTCGGGATGCGCACCAGGGCCTTCAGGTCGTCTACGTAGACGGCGCGGCGCTCGGCGAAGCGGGCGAGCGCGCGTGCGGCGGCGTCGGCGGTCGAGGCGGCGGCGTTCGGAGCGGGCGCTGTCATGCGGTTAGCACCTGAGAAGAAGAGCGGGCGGGGGAGGAGTCGGGGGCGGAAGGTAGCACGCGAAGCGGGAGACTGTCAAGATGGCGCGTCCTGTGGGGAAGTGGCTGGTCGGGGGGCTGGTGGCGCTGGGCGTGGCGCTGACGGTGGCCGGCCGCGCGTACCTGACGGCGCGCACCGAGCGGGAACGGCTTGAGGTGCCGCGGTGGATTGAGGAGCTGAAGTCGCCGGACGCGCGGACGCGGCTGACGGCGGCGCATCGGCTGGGCGACCTGGGCGCGGCGGGCGCGACGGCGGCGCCGGCGCTGCGCGCGGTGGAGCACGATCCGGACCCCCTGGTGCGCGAGGCCGTGGCGGGCGCGCTGCGGCGCGTGGGTGGCGGGCGGTGAGCGGAGGACGGCGGCCGGTGGCCGGTGGCCGGTGAACGGTGGACGGTGGCCGGTGGACGGTGGACGGTGAACGGTGGACGGTGAAGAGCGAACCGTGAAGAGTGCGAAGCGCGGGGACCGAGCATGATCGCCGGCACGAACGCGGGGCAAGCGACCGGGGCGAGCGAGAGCGGCACCGCGGGGAAGCCGGCCACGGAGACCGCGCGCGCCGGCCGCATCACGCCTGCGGCGGGCCTCGCGGCGGTCGTGAGCGCCGTGCTTCTCGCGCTCGCCTTCCCTCCGGTAGATGCCGGATGGCTCGCGTGGTTCGCCCTCGTGCCCTTGCTCCTGACCCTCGAGCGGACGCAGCCGGCGAGCGCCTTCATGCTCTGGTTCGCCGCCGGTATGCTCCTCGTCGGCCTGAGCCTGCACTGGTTCCACGACATCTTCGGCCCGCTCGCGCTGATCCTCTGCGCCTTGGTTGCCGCCTTCTACGGTATCTACGGGGCCCTGGCTGCGGCCGGCGTCCGGCGCTTCGGCACGTCGTTCCTGCTCTGGGGCGCCCCCGCGCTGTGGGTCGTGTGCGAGCATTTCCGTTCCGAGCTCTGGCCCCTGCGCTTCGCCTGGCTCGGCCTCGGGTATTCCCAGCATGCGCAGCCGGGCCTGCTCCAGGCGGCCGCGGTGGCGGGAGTCTACGGCCTCAGCTTCCTGGTCGTGCTCGCGAACGCCGCGTTGGCCGTCGGCTGGCGCACGGGCACGCCGCGCCGACGCCTGGCCACGGCGGTCGGCGTGGTCGTCGCCCTTGCCGCCGGCGAAGGACTCGGGCGCCAGCGGGTCGGCACGGCCGAGGCCCCGCTCGCCGTCGCCTGCGTCCAGGGCGAGGGCCTCGGACTCGCCGGTTTTCGCCGCGCCATCCAGCGTACCGCCGGGCTCCGCCCCGACGCGCGCCTCTTCGTCCTGCCCGAGTACACGACCTTCTCGCTGGTCAGCCCTGGGCAGGGACCGTTGGCGGGCTTCGCGGCGCTGGCGAACAACCTGGGCGTACACATTCTCTTCGGCGGCAAACAGGCGTGCACGGGGGAGGGGGCCTACCGGAATACCGCCTTCCTCGTGGCGCCTGATGGCCGAGTGGGCACGCAGGCGCAATCCCAGCCGATCCAGTTCTTCGACGACGGCCTGCCCGCGGAGCGGCGCGTGCCCCTGACCACGCCCTGGGGGCCCGTCGGCGTGCTGATTTGCTATGATCTCGACTTCCCCGGCTTCGCGCGCGAGCTGGTGCAGGGCGGCGCGGAGCTGCTGCTCGCCCCCACGATGGATGTGCGCGAGTGGGGCGAGACCCAGCACGCCCAGCACTTCGCCATGCCGCCGCTGCGCGCGGTCGAAACCGGCCGCTTCGTGGTGCGCTGCGCCAGCTCGGGGATTTCCGGGATCTTCGACCCGTTCGGCCGGGTGGTCGGCCGCCTCGACGGCGGCGCCGACGGCGATTCGTTGGTGGGCATGGTAGGATTCCGTTCGAACCGCACCCTCTACCTGTCCGGGGGGTGGGTGTTCCCGTGGCTGTGCTGGATGGTCGCGGTCGCGGCGGCGGGCTGGGCCGTCGTTCGGCGGGCGCGGGGCGGCGGCGCCACCCCGGGGCGGACACGGGGGTCCGCCCCTACGGCCGCGGGCAGGTCCGCGACGAATCCCGCCGCGCCGACTGATCGAGGTTGACGAATGCCGAGACTGCCCTGCCCCCACTGCGAGGTCCCGATCGCGCTCCCGGAGCTCGACGAAGTGCGCGCGGCGATCGCCGCCGGCCGCACGCCGCGCTGCGGCAAATGCCGTAAGCCGATCTACGTCGATGCGCAGGACAACCTGACCGCCACGGCGCCGGCGCCCGCCAAGCCCGCGGTCGATCCGGCGGTGGAGCGCATGTGCCGCTTCCTGGACTCGGAGCGGCTCGGGTTCGGCCACCTCCTGGCGCTTCTCAAGCTGCTGGGCGAGTGGGCGAAGCGCACCTCCCCGAGCGAGTTCGCCGGGCGCTGCGGCTGGACCGCCGAGCTGATCCGCAAAGGCATGATGGAGGCGGCGGACGAGGGACCGCTCAACGCGTGGCCCGCCGACGTTGCCGCCGACGCGGCGCCGGCGCTGGCGCGCACCGCGGCGGTCGCGCGCTCCGCGTGGTCGATGGTCCAGCGGCTCAACGCGCGGCGCGGCCAGGTCGCCGCCGGACTGCGCTTCGACCATCTCCTCGATGCGGGGCGCGGCGCCTACTACTGGAAACTACTGATCGACGAAGTCGCCGACGAGGAGAAGCGACGCGTGCAGGCCGCGGTCGCGCCGCCGCCGCCCGCGGCGCCGCGCGCACCGGTGGCGCCGGCAACGAACGGCGCGACGGGCAGCGCACCCGCGGCCACCGCGGCGGCGCCGCCACCCGC
>JACRIP010000613.1 GCA_016220045.1 Planctomycetota bacterium | reverse complement strand
CTCCCGGACCAGCAGACCGGGCGGAACCGGGTCATGCAGGAGCACCTGCACCAGGATCTCCCGCGCGTTGGCGCCGCGGAAGGGCGGGACTCCGGCGAGTACCTCATACAGGATCACCCCGAGCGAGTAGAGGTCCGCAGGGGGCCCGATGCGGGCGGAGTTCCCGGTTGCCTGCTCCGGCGACATGTAATACGGGGTTCCCATGATCGCCCCGGTCGCCGTCAAATGGGAGGCGGAGTCGAGCCGTTTGGCCAGCCCGAAGTCCGCCACGTAGGCGTGCCCGGTCCGGTCGACGAGGATGTTCTGGGGTTTGAGATCGCGATGGATGACGCCCTGGGTGTGCGCGTACTCAATGGCGCGCGCGACGTCGCGGAGGATTTCCACCAGGCGGCGCAGGCCGGGGGGATCGCCGGCGGGGCCACCCAGCGCGTGATGTTCCCGGATGCGGCTGTCGAGCGGCGCGCCCTCGATCAAGTCCATCGAGAAGAAGTGCTTCCCTTCGACCGTGCCGACCTCGTGGACCGAGACGATGTGCGGATGGCGCAGGGCGCCGGCGGTCTGGGCCTCGCGCAGAAAGCGCCGGACCTGCTCCTGGTCTTCGTCGGCCGCACCCGGGCCGTCCGCACTCGCCGCGGCCGCCTCACCCGCCGCCCCGGGCACCCCGGGTTCGGCGTCGCCGAGGATGACCTTCAGCGCGATGGTGCGCTTCATCTCGGTGTCGTAGGCCTTGTAGACGCGACCCATGCCCCCCTGGCCGAGCAATTCGTAGAGCTCGAACTTCCCGAGGCGGCGGCGTGCGGCTGTCGGGCGCGTCGACGCAGTGGCAGACTCGGCGACCCCGGCGGCGTGCGTTCCGGCGGTGGTCGGCTGCGCGCGCACGGTCTGCGCGGTGGCGCTCGGCGCCGCGGGCGCGGGGGGGAGGCGCAGGGTCGCGGCGGTGGGGGAGGGTGCGGGTGCGGGGGACGAGGGTGCGGGTGCGGGGGGCGAGGGTGGCGCGGACATACCCTCTCCCCGACCCTCCCCCGCTGCGGCGGGGGAGGGGGACAGTGCGAGTGCGGGCGCCGCGTGGCCTGCGGAGGGGGACGGTGCGAGTGCGGGCACCGCGTGGCCTGCGGCGGGGGACGCTGCGAGTGCGTCGGCGGCGGCCTCACCCCTCGGCCCGCGCGGCAGGGGGCCTCCGCAGGCGGGGCAGCGTTCTTCCCCGCCGGGGATGGACCCGGATCCCGCTTCCATGTCGCTCGCCTCCTCACGAACCCCGCGCCACCAGCCACCCGACGAAGGCCGCCAGCAGCGCGGCCTTTGCCCAAAACTGGATCAGGCCGGCCAAGGTACTGGCCGCCAGCGCGCTCGACACTTCCAGATCGTAGACCTTCATGAGCGCGAGAAAGAAGAGCACGCACTGCCACAAGTCCAGCCCCTTGCCCAGCCAGATCGCCGCCGTCTCTCCCGCCAGGGCGCCGACGACCAGGAGCGCGAGCCGAAGCAGGTTGATCACGCCGGTGAGGAAAGCGAGCACGACGAACATCGGGATCACGCCGCCGCCGCCACCGAACAGCCGGGCGGCGACGTTCACCGCCAGGGCCTGCAAGAGCAGGACGGCGACGTTGACCAGGAGATCGGCCACGACCAGGAAGGCCAGCAGCGCGCGGTCCGCGGCGGCGCCGGACGCGGGGCCGCCCGCCGGCGCGCCCGCGGACCCGGGCGTTACGGCGGCCGCGGGCGCAGGAACGTCGAACGTGTGTTCCAGGTTCATGTCCGGCAACTCGCCGCCTTGCTCGATGCGGAAGGCGACATGGTAGCGCCCGGGGGACCCGAGCGCGGCGCGGATCAGGTATTCGCCGGGCTTCGGTCCGCGCTCGGTGAGTCCGTCGAAGGCGCTGCCGCCGGCCGCGTCCTCCTCGCCTTCCTCCTCGCCGCCACCGCCTTCACCATCCGGCGCGCCCGCCGATTCCACCCGCGCGCTGACCTTCTTGGCGAAGGGCGCGGCCGTGCGGGTGTCGAGAAAGACGTAGCGCAGGATCGCCGCCGCGTGCGGCCGCGGTGGATCGGGTTCGAGCGCGAAGTCGCAGGTCAAGAGGCCGAGGGAGCGTCCGGGTCCCGGCGTGAAATGCGGCGTGGCGGTGCCGTCGAAGAGGCCGGGTCCGGCGCCTCCTTCCGCGCGTGCGCCGGACCCGCCGGCGGCACGATCCGGGTCGCTCCGGTCGGGACCGTAGACCGCGCAGGCGGCGACGGCGACCAGGCTGACGAGGAAGAGGCCGGCCATTTTGAGGAGCATATCCGGACGGGCAAGGTGCCAGGTCATGCCGTCGAGCGCGGTTGCCGGACGGAAGATGGTCAGCAGGAGGAGGCGGAAGAAGCCGATTTCCGCCGCGTCGGCGCGGCTGCCGGCGGTCGAGGCGGCGGCGCGGCGGCCCCCCGGCGACGCCGGGACGAAGGGCGATCCGGCGGGCGCGGATGCCGGCGCGGCCTCCCACGGCCGCGCGACGGAGCGGGGGTCGGCGGCGAGGCGGGGGATGCCGGGCCCGGCGGGTGGGTCGGCGGGACTGGGCGCCCCAGTGCCCAGGTCAATCCCGCAGGTAACGCAATGGGTAGTGGCGGCGCTGTAGAGGCGTCCGCACGCGGGGCAGGGCCGTGCGGCGGCCGCCTCCGGCTCGGGTCCGAAGAGGTCCTCGGGCGGAGCGGCCGGCACGCGCGCGGCACCCGGCGGCGGCGGCGCGCCTCCCCCCCGCGGTCCGGCGTGCGGCTTCCCATGGGTCGGGGGCATGGGCGAAGGCAGGGCGATCTTCGAGGGCGTGCCGAGCATGGCCGGCGCGAGGCGGCGCAGCGGCGGGAGCCCGGCGGCGGGCGCGGGGACGAAGGGAACGGGCGGCCCGCCCACGGGTGGAGCCGGGGCCGGCGCCGGGGCCGTCTCGGGCGGAGCGGATTCCGCGGGCATCAGGGCGTCGACCGCGCCGGAACCGGAGGGCTTGGCGCCCTGGGCGAGCGCGGCGTCGTACTCCGGCGTCCCGGGCAGCGGCACCTTGAAGGAGGTGCCGCACTGGGGACAGCGACCGGTTTTGCCGGCCTTGCGCTCCGGCATCGACATTTTCTGCCCGCAGGCGCAGCGCAGCCGCAGCGGCATGAACTCACTCCTCCCGGGTGTGTAGGCCTTGCGCACTTCCCCCTGAACCTTCCCCATCCGCCGCCGATTATAGCCGCAACCGGTCCTGGGGGCGCAACGGGATTCTGCCGTGCTCGACCGCGCCCTCGTGTCCCCCTGGGCGATCGGGCTCGACACCGGGTGCGTGCATGGGCGTACGGTGACCGCCGTGTTCCTGCCCGAGGCGGGACCCGTCGCCGTGCCCGCGCGCCGGGCCGGGTGGCCACCGCGCGCCGGCGGCGTCGCCGCGGATCCGGTGCTGGGCGGGGTGAGGCGCCTCTTGTAGCGGCGCCGTCGGGTGCATGTCCGTATCTGCGAGTGATGCGGAAGCGCCACGAATGGAGAACGGGAACACGAAGGGCCACGAAGGACCACCAAGTGACGACTCGGCTCGCGATCGTTCGCCGGCCGCAGCCTCCATTCGTGGTTCTTCGTGGCCCTTCGTGTTCCCGTCTTTTCGCGAGCCACTGGGGCCGCGACCGGGCCGGCAACTACGGACATGCACCCGGTGCCGTCGCTTCCCTTGCCCTCGGGCGGTCTCCGTAGTACAATCCGCACCCGGACCGCGCGACCCCGCAAGCTCGCGCCTCCGGACCCCGCGCACGAGGACCAGCGATGGCCGACGCCGCCGGCGAAACCCCCTTGCCCCTTCCGTCGGCCTGCCCCGGCTGCGGGGCGCCGGCCCTGCCGCGGGCGCGCTATTGCAGCGAATGCCTGAGTCCGCTCGATGCCGTCGGCCACGCCCGCCTCGTGCTCGAGGAAGCCGCCGTCGACCGCTTCCGCTCACTCCGCCGCCTGCCCGCGCTCGTCCTCACGCCGATCCGCGCGACCGCAGAACTCATCGCACGCACCCACGGGTCGCCGCTGGGCGCCGCGCTCTCCGAAATCGGACTCTGGTTCATGGCGAGTGTCGCGCTGGTGGTCCTCGTCGCCAGTGCCTCCGGCGCCTTCCCGGCGCCCTTCGCCGTCCCCCTCCTGGTCTGCATTCCGCTGGAAGCTTCGCTCATCGCGGCGGCCGGCGCCACGATGGGCCAGGGGGAGGCCCGCTTCGGTTCCCTCCTTGCGCTCTTCCTTCATCTGGGACAGATGCTCGGCTTCGGCATCGGCCTGCTGGAACTCCTGAGCGTGGCCCTGCAATGGCCGGCCGCCGGCTCCACGTTGCTCGGCTGGATGGGCGGGCTGTACAGCACCTGGCTCTACGGCTACGCCCTGACGACGGCGGCCGAGATGCGCCCCCGGCAGGCATTCCTCCTGGTCGTATGCCTCCGCCTGTTCGCACGGGTCTTGTTCTGTGGCGTGCTCGGTCCCGCCTTCGTGTAGGGACCCGGCGTCAAGCTACCTCCCGGCTTGCCCTGCCCCCCCGCTCTGGCGTATGATGTCCGGCGTCGCGGGCGCCGCCTGCGCACATCCCGCTCTCTTTCGGAGCCCGCGATGCCCGAACCCACCCTCTCCCCGCTCCGCCGCTTCGCCCGCGCCGCCACGGTGGCCGTAGGCATCGCGCTCGGCTGCGGGCTCGCGCTCCTGCCCCCGCTCTACCTGCGCGCGCAGGAGCCGCCGTCCGCCACGCCCTTCCCGCCCGCCACCGCCGCCGTACCCGCCCACCTGCGCGATGCCGAACTCCTCGTGCGCGAGTTGCGACCCGAACTCAACGCTTACGTCCACAAGAACGGCACCATCCGGTGGAAGGGCGAGGCCGGCGCGGACGCCTACGAGAACCGCACCGACTGCAGCGCCTTCCTCAACCTCCTGCTCGCCCACGCCTACGGCTACTCCCCGAGCGATCTGCGCGCCTGGACCGGGCGCTCCCGACCGCTGGCCCGCACCTGGTGCGAAACGATCCGCGCCGGACGCGGCTTCGCGCTCGTCGCCCGCGTCGCCGACGTCCGGCCGGGCGACATTCTCGCCGTACGGTACCCGCCCGGCAACGACAACACGGGCCACGTGATGATCGCCGCCGCCGTCGCCGCGCCGATGGCCGCGAAGCGCCCGCTGGTGGCCGATACCACGCAGTGGGAACTGCCGATCTACGACTCGACGACCGCGCCCCACGGCGCGACCGACACCCGCCGCGGGACCGACGGCCACAAGCCGACCGGTGCGGGGCGCGGCGTGCTGCGCCTTTACGCCGACCGGTCCGGGGTCATCGCCGGCCACGCCTGGAGCACCTACGCCGCATCGGAGTTCCGCTCCCTCGAGGAACGCCCGCTCGTGGTCGGCCGCTTGCGGACCGGGTGGAAGCCTGAGTCGGGTGCCGATGCCGGCAGGACCGCGCCGCCCGGACCCGAGCCGGAGGAGGACGAATCCGATTGAGTCGCTGGACGGTGGTCGGTGGTCGGTGGACGGTGGACGGTGGACGGTGGTCGGTGGTCAGTGGACGGTGGTCAGTGGACGGTGACCTGTGGACGGTGGACGGTTTGAGATTCGGCCTTGAACCGCTCGACAAGCAACACGTCGCGGAGTGCGGCGTGGCGAATCTGGACAGGGTTTCCGGATCTCCCCGGCTAGGGAACCAGGGCTTGGCGGGGCGATGGCCCCATGCGGCGTCAAACACTCCGCCCACCTGGTCCGTAGAGTGGGGATTAGGCGCAGGAAACCCCCAAACCCCCAAACCCACAAACCCCCATACCCCCGTAACCCCGCACGCGAGCCAATGCCCTTGCGAATTCCCGCCCTGCTTGGACGCCTGCCCCTCCCCGCCGCGGTTCTGCTTCTCGGCGCGGTCGTCGGCTGCACCTCCCCGCCCGGCGCACGCCACGACACCGACCGCACTGCCGCCCAGATCGTGCACGACGCCCAGCAGCAGGCCCTCGGCCGCACCGAACCTATCGAGGTCCGCTCCCCCGTCGAAACCCTCCGCCGCCGCCTCCTGCTCGACCAGACCCTCCCCGTCGCCTCCCCCGCTTCCTTCGGCACGCGCGCCGTGCCCCCCATCCGGCAATTCCCCGATCCCGAATACCTCGCCCCCGGCGGCGATCCCCCCGACCCCGCCGCCGCCCCGTGGTTCGCCCGCGTCACCGCCGCAGGCCTCGCGGCGGCCGCACCCGCATCTTCCCCCCCCCCCGCCGCAGCGGGGGAGGGCCGGGGAGAGGGTATGTCCGCGCCACCCTCGCCTCCCGCACCCGCACCGTCCCCCTCCGCCGCCCCCCCCGCCCCCGTCCTGCTCTCCCTCGTCGACGCGCTCCAGATCGCCGCCCGCAACAGCCGCTCGTTCCAGACCGAAAAGGAGAAGATCTTCCTCGCCGCTCTCGCCCTCGACCTCCAGCGCGACTCCTTCCGCGGCGCCTGGACCTCCGCCCTCCAGAGCTCCGCCGTCGCCGACCTCACCTCCGGCGAACAGGTCGCCTCCCTCGACCACTCCGCCTCCCTCGGCCTCACCCAAACCTTCAAAAACGGCATCTCCGTCGCCCTCGGCCTCGGCTTCAATCTCGTCCGCCTCATGACCCAGGGCACCGGCTCCTCCCTCGGACCCACCGGCGACGCCTCCGTCACCATCCCCCTCCTGCGCGGCGCCGGCAGCTTCGACGTTACCGAGCCCCTCACCCAGGCCGAACGCGATACCATCTACGCCATGTACACCTTCGAGCGCTTCAAACAGACCTTCGCCGTCGACATCACGCGCTCCTTCTTCGCCGTCCTCGAAGCGTCCGACGCGGTCGCGAACGCCGAGGCGAACTACCGCGGCCTGATCGCCTCGACCCGTCGCGTCCGCCGCCTCGCCGACTCCGGCCGCCTGCCCGAAATCCAGGTCGGCCAGGCCCTGCAGGACGAACTGCGCGCGCGCGACCGCTGGGTTTCCGCCCTCGCCGCCCGCGCCAAACGCAACGACGACCTGCTCCTGCTCCTCGGGTTACCGCCTGATGCCGCGGTCGCTCCCGACCCGGCCGAGCTCGCGCGCCTGAACGCCGACGCCGCCCGGCTGCGCGCGCCGGCCGCGCCCCCCGGCCCGACCCCCGGCCCCGACGCCCCGGTCGACATCGCCCCGCCCG
Organism: Planctomycetota bacterium; assembly: GCA_016220045.1. Classification (GTDB taxonomy): domain Bacteria; phylum Planctomycetota; class MHYJ01; order WSZJ01; family JACPWG01; genus JACRIP01. The sequence continues at coordinate 2,252 of JACRIP010000613.1, read as the reverse complement.
ACCGCGAGCACCGCGGCGCCCTCGAACTCGAGGAGCGCGCGGCCCTCGGCCTGGCGCTCGGCCATCGCCTCGACCTGCGCGTCGCCATCGGCCGCGTCGACGACGCCCAGCGCAAGGTCGCCGTCGCCGCCGACACCCTCCTGCCCGACCTCACCCTGCTCGGCTCCGCCACGCTCGGCGGCCAGACCAGCATCAACGCCGTGGCCGAGCCCGGCCCCACCCTCTCCCCCTCCCGCGGCCTCTACACCGGCGTCCTCACCTTCGACCCCGGCCTCGACCGCCGCCTCGAAAAACGCGACTACCGTACACGCCTGATCGACCTCGAAAAAGCCGCCCGCGCCGCCCAGGAGCTCGAGGATCAGGTGAAAGCCCAGGTGCGCGACACGCTCCGCACCCTCCTCTCCGCCCGCGAAAGCCTGCGCATCCAGGAGCAGGCGCGCGACCTGGCGCGCCGCCGCGTCGACTCCACCAACCTCTTCCTCCAGGCCGGCCGCGCCGAAGTCCGCGACCTGCTCGAAGCCCAGGAAAGCCTGGTCTCCGCGGAAAACGCGCGCACTGCGGCCGCCGTCCGCTACCGCGTCGCCGAGCTGGAGCTGCAACGCGACCTCGGCCTGCTCGAAGTCGGCGCCACCGGCCTCCACCGCGAATTCGATCCTACCGCGCCCCGCCTGCCTGCCCCCAAGGAGTCCGCGAAATGACCGCCTCCCCGACGCCCGCCCTTGCCCGCCCGCCGCGGCGCACGCTGCTCCTCCTCCTGCTCGGCCTCGCCGCCCTGGTCGCCGCGGCCGCCGCCGTCGCCGGCCAGCTCCCCGGCGGCGCCGCCCGCGCCGGCGCCGGCGTCACCCCCACCTGCCGCGTCGCTCGCGGCCCGCTCCTCATTTCCGTGATCGAAAACGGCAGCATCTCCAACCGCGAGCAGATGGTCATCAAGTGCGAAGTCGAGGGCCAGACTACGCTCCTTTTCCTCTCCCCCGAAGGCACGGCCGCAAAAAAAGGCGACCTGCTCGCCCAGCTCGATTCCAGCAAGCTCGAAGACGAGCGCCTCGAACAGCAGATCAAGGTGCAGAACGCCGAGTCGGCCTTCGTGCGCGCGCGCGAAGGGCTGGAGGTAACCCGCAGCCAGGCCGAAAGCGACGTGTCGGCCAAGACCCTGGACGTCCAGTTCGCCGAAGAGGACCTCATCAAGTACACCGAGGGCGATTACCCGAATCAGCTCAAGGAGGCGGAGGCGAAGATCGCGCTGTGCGAAGGGGAGCTGAAGCGGGCGGGCCAGAAGGTCGAGTGGTCGCGGGTGCTCTCCGCCGAGAAGTACGTGTCCGGCACGGAGCTCGAAGCGGACGAGCTGGCCGCGCGCAAGGCGCAGCTCGACCTCGAACTGGCGCGCAACGCGCTCAAGCTGCTCAAGGAATTCTCGTACAAGCGCACGCACACCTCGCTTCAGGCGGACCGCACGCAGAAGGCGCAGGCGCTGGACCGGACCAAGCGCAAAGCGGCCTCGGACGTGACGCAGGCGGAGGCCGACCTGAAGGCGAAGGAGACGGAGTTCCAGCGGCAGCAGGCGAAGCTGAAGAAGCTGGAGGAGCAGATCGTGAAGACGAAGATCTTCGCGCCGCGGGACGGGCTGGTGGTCTACGCGACCTCCACCGGCGGGGGCGGGATGCGGGGCATGTCGGAGCCGCTGGCCGAGGGGCAAACGGTGCGCGAGCGCCAGGAATTGATCAAGCTGCCGACCGCCGGGCAGATGAGCGCCGAGATCCGGCTGCACGAATCGAAGCTGGATAAGGTGAAACTCGGATTGCCGGTGCGGCTCGTCGTGGATGCGCTGCCCGGGCGGGCGTACCACGGGACGGTGTCGAAGATCGCGCAGTTGCCGGACGCGATGAACATGTGGATGAACCCGGACCTGAAGGTATACACGACGGAGATCAGCGTGGACCCGGGCGAGGGCGGGCTGCGTACGGGAATGTCCTGTCAGGTGGAGGTGCTGGTCGCGGAGTACGCGGATGCGCTCTACATGCCGGTGCAGGCGGCGGTGCGGCGCGGGGCGAAGACGGTGGCGTACGTGAAGCAGGGGTCGGGGTCGGTGGCGCGACCGATCGAGATCGGCATGGACAACAACCGGATGGTGCACATCCTGTCGGGGCTGGAGGCGGGCGAGGAGGTGCTGCTGGCGCCGCCGCTGGACTCGGGCGCGGTCGATGCGGACGGCGGGCAAGGGCGCGGCGCCGGCTGGGGCGGCGCGGGTGCGAGCG
>JACRIP010000609.1 GCA_016220045.1 Planctomycetota bacterium | reverse complement strand
CTACGGCGAAGCCGGTGGGACCCGGAGCGCCCCGCGGGGCGCTCCGGGTCCCACCGGCTTCGCCGTCGTCGTCGTCTCTGTGTCTCTGTGCCTCTGTGGTTCCGTCGTCGCTTCCGCTTCGCCAACCCGCGAACCGCGACCCCTACTACCGCAGCCCGGCGACGAAGGCCGCGAGGCGGTCGAGAGCGCGCGCGATGGTCTCGTAGGCGGTGGCGTAGGAGAGGCGGATGTGGTCGGGGGCGCCGAAGGGCTCGCCGGGGACGCCCGCGACGTGGCCGATCTCGAGGAGGGCGGTGGCGAAGTCGGTGCCGGAGGCGAGCGGGCGCGCGCCGCCGGCCGGCGTGCGCCCGAGGAACGCGCTGACGCGCGGGAAGACGTAGAAGGCGCCCTGCGGGACGGCGAAGGTAAGCCCGGGGATTTGCCGTAGACGCTCGACCATGAACCGGCGGCGGCGGTCGAACTCCGCGCACATGCGCGCGAGGTCGGGGCCGTCCTGCGTCAGCGCGGCGAGCGCGGCGCGCTGGGCGACCGACGTCGCGTTCGAGGTTGCCTGCGATTGCAGCTTGGCCATCGCGTCGAGAATCGGCCGCGGCCCGGCGGCGTAGCCCAGACGCCAGCCGGTCATCGCGTAGGCCTTCGAGAAGCCGTTGACCGTGACCGTGCGCGCGGCGAGCTCCGGCACCAGCGCGGCCAGCGAGTGGTGGCGCGCGCCGTCGTAGACCAGCTTCTCGTAGATTTCGTCGGAAAGCACGAGCGTCCCGTGCCCGGCCAGCACCGCGCCCAGCGCGCGCAGTTCGTCCGCGCTGTAGACCGTGCCGGTGGGATTCGAGGGGGAGTTGAGCACGAAGGCGCGGGTGCGCGGCGTGAGCGCGCGCGCCAGCGCCTCCGGGCGCACCTTCCAGTCCTCCTCCTCGCGCGTCGGCAGCACGACCGGCACCGCGCCGCAGGACTTGACCTGCTCCGGATAGCTCACCCAGTAGGGCGCGGGAATGAGGACCTCGTCCCCCTCCTCGCAGGTGGCGTGGAAGAAGTTGTAGATCGAGTGCTTGGCGCCGCAGGAGACCAGGACCGCCTCCGGTGAAACCTGGAGGCCGTTGTCGCGCTGGAGCTTCTCGGCGATCGCGGCGCGCAGCTCGGGAATGCCGGAGGTGGGGGTGTACTTGGTGAAGCCGGCGCGGATGGCCTCGACGGCGGCGGCCTTGATGTTCTCGGGGGTGTCGAAATCGGGTTCGCCGGCGACCAGGGCGGCGACGTCGATGCCGCGCGCGCGCAGGACGCGGGCCTTCTCGGAGACCGCGAGCGTGGCGGATTCCTCGATGGCGGTCACGCGGCGGCTGAGGCGCATAAGGGATGTCCTGGAGAGCGAGCGAACCGCGAGTGCGGACTCCGGGGCGGACGCGGGGGTCCGCCCCTACCGGCCGAAGTACGCCTTGAACTCCTTGGTCAGGGCGGGGACGACTTCGAAGAGGTCGCCGACGATGCCGTAGTCGGCGATCTTGAAGATCGGCGCGTCGGGGTCCTTGTTGATCGCGACGATGAACTTCGAGGAGGACATGCCGGCGAGGTGCTGGATGGCGCCGGAGATGCCGATCGCGAAGTAGAGGGTCGGGGAAACGGTCTTGCCGGTCTGGCCGACCTGGTCCTCGTGGGGGCGCCAGCCGGCGTCCACGACGGCGCGGGAGGTGCCGACGGCGGCGCCGAGCGACGCCGCCAGCTCTTCGATGATATTGAAGTTCTCGGGGCCGCGGATGCCGCGCCCGGCGCTGACGATGATGTTGGCTTCGGTGAGCTCGATCTTCTTGCCCGCGGCGCCGGCGATCTCCTTGACGACGGACTTGAGGTCGGCGAGGCCGAAGGGGACGGCGACCTCTTCGATCGGGGCGGAGCGGGCGGGATCGGGCGCCTGGGCGGGGAAGACGTTGGGGCGGAGGGTGACGAGGGCGGGGAGGCGACCGAAGGAGCAGGTGACGACGGCCTTGCCGGCGTAGACCGGGCGGCGGGCCTGGAGCTTGCCGTCCACCACGGCGAGGCCGATGCAGTCGGCGGCGACGCTGGTTTCGAGGTGGCCGGCGAGGTAGCCGGCGAGGTCCTTGCCCATGGCGGAAGCGGAGAGGAGGACGGCCTGCGGCTCGAGCTGCTTGACCAGGTCGGCGAGCAGGCGGGCGTAGCCGTCGGTGGAGTAGAGCGCCAGCGTCGGGCTGTCGGCGACGCAGATGCGGTCTGCGCCGTAGTGGGCGAGCGCGGCGGCGGAGGGCTTCACGCCCGCGCCGAAAAGCGCCGCGACGACCGGGACGGAGAGCGTATTCGCGAGGCGGCGGGCCTCGGAGACGGCTTCGAGCGAGGGCTTCTTGACCTTGGCGTCGCGCGCCTCGACGAAGACCAGGATGGGACCGGGCATGATCGGGAATCCTCCTTAGATGACCTTGGCTTCGTCGTGGAGCGCCTTGACCAGGGCGGGGATGGCCTCGACGCCCTTGCCGAGGATGCGGCCGGCGGGGCGTTTGGCCGGCGGCTCCATCTTGATCACCGTCAGGCGGGGTTCGGCCGCGGGGGCGGGTTTCTCCTCGAAGGGCTTCTTCTTGGCCGCCATGATGCCCTTGAGGGAGGGGAAACGGGGCTCGTTCAGGCCCTTCTGGGCGGTGAAGGCCGCGGGCAGGCTGACCTCGACGACCTCGTGGCCGCCTTCGATTTCGCGGTGCGCGACGGCCTTGCCGGCGGCCAGTTCGATCTTGGTGACGGTGTTCACGACCGGCATGCCGAGGAGCCGGGCGACGATCGCGCCGACCTGGGCGCCGTCGTCGTCCACCGCCTGCTTGCCGCAGAGCACGATGTCAGGCGCCAGGCCCTTGATTTCGCCGGCGAGGGCGGAGGCGACGCCGAAGTTGTCGCGACCGGGGGCGGTTTCCTTGAGGAGGATGGCGCGGTCGGCGCCCATCGCGAGGAAGTTGCGCAGGATCTGGGCGGCTTCGGCGGGGCCGACGGAGATCACGATGACTTCGCCGGGGCCGGTCTTCTCCTTGATCTTGAGCGCTTCCTCGACCGCGTACTCATCGTACGGGTTGTTGGCGAAGGTGACGCCGGCGGCGTCGAGGGAGGTGCCGTCGGGACCGACCTTGACCTGCGTGGTCGTGTCGGGAACGCGTTTGACGCAGACGACGATCTTCATGCGAGCCTCCAACTGGGCGCAAGGACTCCCTACCGAAAGGGCGCCGGATTATAGCGGCGGATGCCGGATGCGCCAAACAAATCGCAGGCGTTAGCCGGCGAGTCCAACGCGGGCGGAAATGGCCGCGACGGCGGCTTCGATGGCGGCGCGGACGGCGGGGTCGAGTTCGCGGCGGGCGAGGTCGCGCAGCGCGTCGAGGGCGTCCGGCTGGCCGTTCTCGGCGAGGCGGTCGGCGGCGCGGCGACGGAGGGAGGGATCAGGGCGATCCCGTAGGAGGCCGAGGAGCACGGCGTCGGTGTCGCGGTCGGAAAGGGCGGCCAGCGCGACCACCGATTCGCCGGCGAGCTGCGGGTCGCGGTCGTCGAGCAGATTCGCTTCGAGCGCGGGCGCGAGCTCGCGGAGCGCGGCGAGGGTGGCTTCGTCCCCGGCGGTCTGCGCCGCGCGGGCGAGGGTGAAGGCGGCGTAGACGCCGGCGAGGGAGGCGGCGCGGTCGCGCGCCAGCGGCAGGAGCGCCGGCGCGATTTCGGCCGGCGGGCGGTCGGCGAGTGCGAGCACCGCGGCCTGCCGCATCGCCAGCGGCGCTTCCGCGCGCGCCAGTTCGGCCGTGAGCAGCGCGTTCGCCGCGGCCCCGCCCAGCCGGCCGAGCAGGCGCAGGGCTTCGGCGCGGGCGTCGTCGTCCGCGCGCGCGGTCGCGGCCAGCGCGCTGAGCGCGGCGGCCAGCGCGTCGCG
>JACRIP010000608.1 GCA_016220045.1 Planctomycetota bacterium | reverse complement strand
GGGGCGGGGGCCGGGGTGCGCAGCGGCGCGGGGGGCGGGGTCCGGGCGGGGGCGCTGGGTGCTGCGACCCTACCCCCACCCCGGCCCCCCCCCGCTGCGGCGGGGGAGGGGGACCGTGAGGGGGCGGAGGCCGCGGCGGGGCGCGGCGGCGGCGTTGCGGCGGGCGCGAGCCCGGACCAGGAGGCGGTCTCATTCGCCAGCGCGGTGAGCTCGAGCGCGCGCCCCGTGAACCGCCCGGACAGGATGTAGGACTCCATCGTGCGCGGGGTTTCGAGGGCGAAGTCGCGACCGGTGGAGCGGTTGATCTCCTGCACGATCTGGTTGGCGCTGGCGTAGCGCCGGCTGGGGTCCTTCTGCAGCAGCTTGAGGATGATGTGTTCGAGCACGGGCGGGCAGTCGGGCCGGTGCGTGCGCGGCGGCTCGGCCTCGGTCTCCAGGTGCATGCGCAGGAGCGCGATCGCGTTCGAGGCCTTGAAGGGGACGCGTCCGCAGACCGCCTCATAGAGGACCACGCCGAAACTGTAGAGGTCGGCGCGCTTGTCGACCATGCCCTGGTTGATGACCTCGGGCGACATGTAGTTGAGCGTGCCCTGCACCGAGCCCGACAGGAATGCTTTTTTTTCGCGGGAAAGGTGGAAGTCCATGAGTTTCGGGGTCAGGCCTTGGGCGGTGCGGGTGCACGCGAGGTTGATGGGTTTGATATCGCAGTGGAGGATGCCGCGGGAGTGGATGTATTCGAGGGCGCGGCAGACCTGGACGATGGCGGCGTAGAGGTCGTCGAAGGGGAGGTCGCGGACGGCGGAGACGAAGTCCTTGCCCTTCACGTACTCCATGGAGAAGAAGGACATGGAGGTGCCCTCGATGCGGTCGAAATCGAGGACCTGGACGATATTGGGGTGGCGGAGGCGGGACATGGCCTGGAACTCGTGGCGCAGGTAGGCGGACATGTCCTTGGCGAGGGCTTCGAGGTGGATGACCTTGATGGCGACTTCGCGGTCTTCGAGCGTATCGGTGGCGCGGAAGGCGACGCCGAGCATGCCCTGCCCGAGTTTCTCGTGCAGGCGGTAGCGGTTATTGATGACGGGCGGGACGCCGGGATGGAGGGGCGCGGCCTCGTCGGCGGAGCGGAGGGTCTGCACGGTGCGAATCCCGCGGGGTGGACGGTGGACGGTGGACGGTGGTCAGTGGACGGTGGTCGGTGGACGGTGGTGAGTGGACGGTGGACGGTGGTCAGTGGACGGAGGTCGGTGGTCGGTGGTCATTGGATCGCTACCGGTGAGCATCATGGAATCGTGTCCAAATCCCCGTGCCGCTAAATGCCGCGCGCAAAAAGACGTCAACTTCGGCCCTTAATCGGAGCCGGCTCACATGCCGTTCACCGGCCACCGGCCACGGTTCACCGTTCACCGTTCACCGGCCACCGTTCACCGGCCACCGGCCACCGTTCACCGGCCACCGTTCACCATTCACCGTCCGGCGGCGGCTGGGTAGAAACGCGCGAAGTCCTGGTCGGTATGGACATCGGTGCCGAAGCTGCGGCCCAGGTCGAGCTCGGCGGCGAGGCGGCCGGCCTCGGCATTGATCCCTTCCCCGGTCGCGGGGTCGCGGAATCCGTCCGAGTACATGTAGGGATAGTCGGCTTCCACTCCCGAGAGCCCCGCGGCCTTGAGCTCGACCAGCAACGATTTCAGGTTAAGACCTGATTCGCGCATGTAGAACCCGGGATGGGCGAGGAGCGCGCGCCCGCCCGCGGCGCGGATGAGCGCGATCGCCTCGGCGGCGGCCGGCTTCGGAACCTCGGTGGCCGGCTTGACGTTCGCTTTCATCCACTTTTTCGCGGTGCCGTAGTGGCCGTCGAACATGCCGGCGGCGAGGAGCACGCGAATGACGTGGGGGGACATCACGGTGAAGCGACCGGGGATGAAGATCTTGGCGGGGTCGAGCAGGGGGCGGCCGAAGGTGGCATTGACGATCTCGATCTGCTCGCGGGTGCGGCGGTCGCGCAGGCCGCGGACGCGGTCGAGGTGGGCATTGAGGGCGGGCTCGGCGATGTCGAGTTCGAAGCCGAGCATGTGCAGTTCGACGCCCTGGTAGAGGCAGTCCATTTCGATGCCGGTGAGGACCTCGAGGCCGAGGCGGCGGCCGACGGCGACGGCATCGCTACCGCCCGCGGCGACGGGCAGGTAGGCGCCGATCGAGTCGTGATCGGTGATCGAAAGGCGGCGGACGCCGGCGTCGCGCAGGCGGCGGAGGAGGAGCTCGGGCGCCATCTCGCCGTCGGAGACGGTGGTGTGGAGATGATAGTCTTCGGTGCGGTTCATCGAGCGTCCCCCAGTGCGCGCCGGGCCTGCGGGTCCCGGGATCCGGCGGCGGCAGGCCGAACCGCATAAGGGAGCGGCGGTGCGGGCGAATTGCAAAGGAAAGAGGGGTGCAGGTCCGGTAGTGCGGAAGAACGACTGAACCACAGCGCTCGCGATCGGGCAAGCGGAGTCCCCATGCCGAGGAGTGCCGCTCGTGGGGCCCGCGCGTCGGTAGCTCCGCCCTCGGAGGCGGTCGCAAAAGGTGTCGGAAGGGCGGAATCGGCGAGCCGGCGGGGCGGACACGGGGGTCCGCACCTACGTCCGGCCACGGCTCGCGGTAGGGGCGGACCCCCGTGTCCGCCCCGGAGTCGCCTGCCGGAGGCCTTCGCGACAGCCTCTTCCGGCAGCGCCTACGCCGAAGACGAATCGCCATTGGCCCATCGTTCCGCCTGAAGTGGCGGTCGCAAACGATGCCGTTGCCGGCCCTGCGAGTGCAGGCGAGGACGCCTGCACCACAATTGCCGGAGACCGCTCGAAGTCAACCATGATGTGCGCGAGACCCTGGTGGCGCAGGCGTCCCCGCCTGCGCCGCGAGGTCAGCAGCGCTGGAGTCCCAGGACGTTCCTCCGCTCCCCGGATCTCGGCCCCCCCTGCCCGCCCCCCCCCCCCCCCCTACTTGTCCCTGCCCGTCAACTTCCGGAAGCGCGGATCCGCCTGCAGCGGTTTCAGGTCCGGCTCCTCCATGACGAGATACACGTAACCCCCGAGCCCGTCCAGCCACGCCTGCTGGAGCTCCGCGATCGCTTCGTCCGTCCGCCCCTGCACCGCATAGACGCGCGCCAGCCCATAGTGCCCCAAGATCAGCTTCGGGTAGGCCGCCAGCGCCTTCTTCAGCTCCGCCTCCGCCCCGGCCTCGTCCTTCTGCGCGTGCAGGTTCATCGCGCGGACCGCATAGGCGAGCGGGAGATCCGCCCGCAGCTTGAGCGCGCGCTCAACCCAGGCATTCGCCTGATCGTACCGGCCCATCCAGGTGTTGATCCAGGCCACGATGAGCGCGTCGTAGGGCTGGCTCTGGTTGCGCTTCGCGTTGTTCGCGGCGAGCTGCTCGATGATCGGCCAGGGGATCCCCCCCCGCGCGTGCCGGAACAGGTTCTCGTAGAACTGCGCGGACAGGTTCGGGTCCAGCTCGATCGCCCGGCTCCAGGGACGAAAGGCCTTCAGCCATTCCTTGTGGCCGAACAGGTACCCGGCGCGCTCGCGCGGAATGTCCGCGTCGCGGGGGTCCAGGGCTTCGGCGCGATCGAGCAGCGCAGGAATGTTCGCCTCCATGGTCTGGTTGTCGAAGTTCTCCGTCAGCCAGAAGAAGTAGCGCGAGCGCGGGTGATCGGCCGGGGCGGTCTCCAGCCGCGCGAGCGCCTCTTTCACGCGCTCGGGCTCGCTCAGGCGCCGATACAACTCGGCGCGGTGGTACCAGAGCGCCGCGCCCGCGTCCGCACACGCCGCCGCGCGGTCGAGGTCGCCCGCGATCGCCTCCCGGTCGGCGTCGCCGGCCGCCAGCCGCACGCCGGCGCGCAGATCCCAGGTCCACCACGCGTCGGGCGCCAGCTCCACCGCGCGGCTCGCGTCCGCCAACGCGCCCGGCAGGTCGCGCACTTCGCGCAGGTCGCAGCGAAACTCGGCGCGGATCCGGTACAGCTCCGCGTCGAATGGGTCGGCGAGGAGCGCGCGGTCGATCGCCGCCACCCCGGCGCTCAGCTTCCGCAGGTAGACCAGCCAGCGAGCGAGGTCCCCCCAGGCCGCCGCGCAATTCGGCTCGCGGCGCAAGGCGGCTTCGGTCAACTGGTGGGCTCGCTGTATCAGCATCCAGGTCTGATTGCCGAAGGTATTGCGCGCGAGCAGGGAGCGCTCGCCCAGGTCGCGGGCGCGCGCCAGGAGCCGCGCCGCGTCGCCGGCGCCGGCGCGCCACAGCGCGCGCGCCGCCGCGTAATCGGCCCGCGCCTTGTCCCCCTGACCGAGGCGCGCGTAAAGTTCGGCGCGCAGCGCGAGGTATTGCGGACACTCCGGCTCGGCGGCGAGCAACTCGTCGAGGAACGCGGCGGCGCTCGTGGCGTCGGTCGCGGCGAGCACGTGCGCCTTCGCCGCCAGCGCCGGCTGCCAGCGCGGCGCCACGCGCAACGCCGCTTCCGCGCGCGCCAGCGCCTCCGCCCGTAGCGCGTCCCGGCGCGCGGGGTCGGTCTCCGGCCGCTCGGCGTAGACCGCGAAGAGCGCCAGATCGGCCTGGGCGCGCGGGTAGATCGGCGCGACCGCAAGGCACGCCCGCAGGTCTCCGACGGCCCTGTCCGGGTCGGGATGCGCGCCCGCCGCCGACCAGAGCACCCAGGGATTCGCCGGATGGTCCCGCCGCAGGGAGATCCAGAGGTCGTCCAGCCGGTCGTAGTTGTTGCCGACGCTGAGCGGCTCGTCCTTGTTCAGCGCCACCGGGTTCGCGCGCATCCAGAGGAGCGCAGTGGCCAGTTCGACCTGGGCCGCCCGCCGGGTCTCGGCGCGCTCCAGGGCGGGCGTCAACAGCTCCTGCACCGCCTCCGTGCGCCCGGCGAGCCGCAGGCAGCGCGCCTCCGCCAGGGCGACCCACCCCGGCGCCCCGCCGGTCTTTCGCGCCGCCGCGACCGCCGCCAGCGCCTCGTCCAGCTTGCCCGCTTCCGCCAGCACCTCGGCCGTCCCGGCCAATCCCCGCGCGCGCGGCTCCGCGTCGGTCGCGCCGGCGGCGAGCGCGAAGTCCGTCGCCGCTTCGGCGAGCAGGCCGAGTTCGGCGCGCCCGCGCCCGCGTTCGAGGCGCGCCGCGAGGTTGCCCGGCTCCGCCGCGAGCACCCGGTCCAGGTCCGCGAGCGCGTCCCCCAGCCGCCCGCATCGGGCACACACCGTAGCCCGCTGAAGCAGGGCCGGGACGTGCCCCGCCTCCTGTTCCAGCGCCTTGCCGTATTCCGCCAGGGCGAGGTCGACGTTGCCCTGCGCGGCGAAGACGTTGCCGCGCTCCGTGCGCGCGGCCAGCGAGCGCGGGTCGAGGGCCAGCGCCTGATCGAAATCGGCGACCGCCGCCGGATAGCGCCGTTCGCGCAGGTGCACGATGCCGCGGCCGATGTAGGCTTCGGTCAGGCGCGGTCGGGTCCGGATCAGCTCCTCGTACTTGGCCAGGGCCGCGTCGCGCTGGTCCTTCTGCAGGAGCGCCGCGGCCGCCGCCAGATCGTTCACGTAGCCGGAGCGGTCCCAGCCCCAGGCCACCACGCCCGCGGAGAGCGCCAGCGCCGCCGCCCCCACGGTGGCGAGCTTGTGCCGCCGCACCGTCCGCCAGCCGCGTTCGAGCGGGCCCATGCGCTGCGCCACGATCGGCTCCCCGCGCAGCCAGCGGTCCAGGTCCTCCTTGAGCGCCAGCGCACTGCCGTAGCGCCGCTCCTGCTCCTTGTTGAGGCACTTGAGCGCGATCGTCTCCAGGTCGCGCGGCACGTCGTGCGGGGCCGAACGCAGCGTCGCCGGCTCCTCGAAGATCACTTTCCGCAGGACCGCGCCGATCGAGTCGCCGTCGAAGAGCGGCCGCCGCGCCAGCAGCTCGTAGAGCGTGGCGCCGAGGGAGTAGATGTCGGATCGGGCGTCTACCTGATCGAGCTTGCCTTCGGCCTGCTCCGGGGGCATGTAGTGCGGCGTGCCCAGGACCTGACCGGTGGCGGTCAGGGACTGCGCGCCGATGTCGCGCGCCAGGCCGAAATCGGTGAGTACGAGGTTGCCCTCGCGGTCGAGCAGCAGGTTGGCGGGCTTGATGTCGCGATGGACGATGTTGTTCGCGTGCGCGAAGTGGAGGGCGTCGGCGGCCTGGGCGACGAGCTCGGCGGCGCGGCGCGCGGTCAGGGGTTCGTGGCGCGCCAGGTCGGCGACCGAGCGGCCGTCGAGGTACTCCATCGCGTAGAAGTAAACGCCGTCCACATTGCCGGCGCCGTAGACCCGGATGATGTGCTTGTGATTGAGGCGCGCGACGTTTTCGGCCTCGCGCTTGAAGCGCTCGATCGCGGTGCCGTCCTGCGAGGTGAGGTTGAGGACCTTGAGCGCGACGCGGCGGTTGAGGGAGACCTGGACCGCCTCGTAGACCACGCCCATGCCGCCGCGCCCGAGCTCGCGGACGAGTAGGTAGTCGCCCATGCGGCGGGAGACGAGGGCAGGGCCGGCGCCGGCGGCGGGCGCGGAAGCCTCCGGGTCGGCGTCGGCGGGGAGCTGGAGCGTGAGGTCGGAGGCGTCGGGGCTGGCTCCGGCGATCGCCGTAGCGGCCGCGGGGGTTGGGGGGGCGCCGGGGTTGCGGCCGGGGCGCGGCGAGACGTAGGGGGTCACGGGGCCGGCGTCGCTCTGGGTGCGCGCGGCGGGGTGCGAACCGATCAGGGTGGCGCCGGAGTCGGCCATGGTGTCGGAGTTGAGGGGGGTGGGCCGCGGGGTGCGCAGGCCGGCGGGCGCGACCGGCGCGACGGAGCCACCGGAGGGCGCGAGTCTCCCGGACGTCGGCGCGAGGGTCTCGGCGGCGCGGGGTGCGCCGTCGCGCGGGAGGGCGACGGTCGCCGCCGCGGGCCCGCTCTCCCCGCCGCGCCGCTCGGCCTCCGCGCGCACCCCCGAGGCCTCGAGGTCGGTGAGCAGGCCGGTACTCACGCAGACGTAGAGCAGGTCGGTGGGCAGTCCGGCGACGCGCACGCGCGCGAGCAGCGTCATCGCCTCTTCGACGCGCTCGGCCGCGGCGAGCTCGCGTTCGAGAATGATGCGGGCGCAGGCGTGATCGCGGGGGGTGAGCATCAGGGGCTCCGCTGCGGCACGAATCCCGATTTGGGGAGCGGGCATTTTACCACAGCGGAGGAACGGGCGAAATGCCAGGCCCACCAAAGATTCACCACGCGGCCGCCCGGCCGGGTGCGCGGTCGCGCGTGCCGGCGAACGCCTTTTCGCTGTCCAGACACGCCAGGTCGGCGCGGGCACGGAAGCGTTCGAGGGCATCCCAGAATTCCCCGGGAGGCGGGGCCATGCGCCGATAGGACTCGACCGAGATCAGGACGGCGACCGGCCTCCCGCGACGCGTCAACTCCACAGGAGCGCCACGCTCGACATCGAGTACCAGAGCCGGCAATCGATCGCGCGCCGCGGCGATGGAGTACTGCTTTCGCATGACATGCCCCTTTCTGGAACAACGACCCGAAGATGGGCTAGACTTGGGCTCAGAGCCGTAGATGCGCCCGCCACCGGGAATCGCGATAGGGGCGGGCCTTGTGCCCGCCCCGCATGCGCGCGAACAGTGCTTGCGGGAGCGAGGGCGACCACAAGGGTCGCCCCTACGACGAATTCGTCGATTGCGGCCAGTTCTAGCCCAACTTCGGGTCGTTGTTCTGGATTGGTTGGCAGTATAGCCATGTCCTCGCGACAAACCTAGAGGGCCGGCAACTTGGGCTCCGGGGGGATGCAGCCTCAAATAGGGGCGGACCTTGCGCCCAGCCCGAGCTGGCCTGGGAGGGTCGTTGCGCGGCTCAGCCCCCAGTGTCATGCTCGAACGCCCGACCGCCGGATCGCGCCGCCGGTCGCGTTTTCGACCGGCCATCTCAGCGCGACGTTCCCGCCGCCCGCCTCGCACTCTCCCCGACTCCCTCGATTACTGAGCCGACCAGCACGGCCAGCGCCCCGGCCGCCGCGACCGGCGCCCCCCAGCCCAAACCGGCGCCTCCCAGCGTTCTCCCCAGCAGCCCCTCCAGGATCAGCCACTGCGTCCAGAGCAGCGCGTGCAGGGAAAGCACCATCTGCGCCAGACGCGCCACCCGGCCCGCCGACAGGCGGTAGCCGATCGCCAGCACGATGACGACCGCCGGCAAGAAGTACGCGACCAGCGACCAGGAGTGGTACCACCAGGAGCGGCCGAGCAGGAAGGGCGTGAGCTCCGGCCAGTACGGGCGCCAGGCCTTCAGCACCACGACATTTGCCGCCGCCGAGGCGAGCACCTCGACCGTCGCCGCCAGCGCCAGCGCGCCCAGCAGCCACCGCCGTTCGCCGCGCGCGGCGCGCCCGAAGCCGACGCGCGCCACCGCCACCAGGGGCAGCAGGGCGGGCGCCAGGGCGGCCAGCCCCGTCGATAGTGCGATCGCCTGAGCCGCCAGCGACTCGTAGCGATGCCCGAGGAGGAGCTCCCGCAGGCAGGCGTCGGCGGTCAGGAGAATGCCCGAGGCTCCCGCGCCGGCGAAGACCGGCAGGAGCAGCCCGGGCACGAGCAGCAGACTCCCCAGAAGCTGGAGGATCGCGCCGCTCGCCGCCACGCCGTCCGCGGCGGGAACGGAGACCGGGACGGAGTCGGCGGGCAACGCCTGAGCGGAAGGACGGGGCATGATTCGCGCTTCGATGGGGTGAATGAGCGATTGGGTGATTCCCGCAGGAACGCGGCAGGACCGCCGGTCACCATCTTGACCGCCCAGCGCTCCGTCGTCAATCACCCAATCACCCAAGTCGGGCTCACGCCCGAAACCCAAGAGCCGCTGCGGCGGTCGATTGCGGAATTCGGATTGCGGATTGCGGATTCGCTCCTGGCGTTGCCGGCTTGCGTCAATCCGAAATCCGAAATCCGAAATCCGCAATCCGCAATTCTGGTCGCGCGGTCAAGAAGCGCAGCAGTAGGGTTCCAATCACCCGCTCGCCCGATTCACGTGCCGACCGAATCGTGCGCCGGCAGACCGGCGCCCCTGCCCCCGGGCCTCGCGCGTTCCGATCGGCCCGCCCGGTCCAGGCGTCGAAACCGTTGCCGAACCGGACCGGGCGTGGTAGGTAATGCACGACCGGAGCGCGGAAGGCCCTTCCGCGCGGACTCCAGCCATGAGGGGACAGGATGCTCACGCTCTACATTTTTTCCGCCGTCGTCGGCGGCGGCATGGTCTTGGTCTCGCTGCTCTCCAGCTTGAGCAGCCACCATGATACCGGCGGCCACGGCGATGGCCACGGCGGCCATGGCGACCACGGGCAGCACGACGCCCACGGCCACGCGGACGCTCACGCCGGCCACGACCACGACGCCGGGCACGACGCCGGACACGACGCCGGCCACCACGACGGCGGGGACGCCCACGGCGGCGACGGCGGCCACGATGCCCACGCCGACCACGGCGTCGATGCCACCGACGCCCAGGCCGACGCCGACGCCGATGGCGACGCCGATGGCGATGGCGAGTCCGATGGCGATGCCTGCTCCGACGAAGCGCACGCCCACGCCCATCATGCGGGCGACGGCACGAGCGCCCCCGCGCACGGCCACGGCGCCGCCCACGCCCACGGCCAGGGCCAGGACCCGTCCCACGCCGGCCCCCGCGCGCTCGCCCCCCGCGGCCCCAACGAGCCGGCGGGCGATCTCGGCTTCCTCGCCTTCCTCCGCCTCGTCCGCCCCACCAGCCACTTTCTCAGCGGCTTCGGCGCTACCGGCCTCCTCACCACCCTCGCCGGATTCGCCGAGCCGATCTCCGGCTCCGTCGCCGCCGCCACCGGCGCCCTCACCCTCCTCGTCGGCACCCAGGCCTCGCGCCTGCGCTCGCAGGAGACTACGAGCGCGATCGGCGAGGATGATCTGCTCGGTTGCTCCGGTGAAGTCCTGATCCGCGTCGGACCCGGCGACGCCGCCGGGCGCGTGCGCATTCACGTCAAGGGGGCCGCGCCGGAGTTCGTCGCCGTCGTCGCCAAGCCCGACCTCGTGCTCACCGCCGACGAGAAAATCTACGTCGTCAATCAGCGCGCCGACGGAATTCTGCGCGTCGATCGGACCCTCTAACGCCCCGTCCCGGTCCTGCCTGACCCGATCTTCGTTCAACCCCGCGCCCGGCCCGGCCGCCGGCGCGCGCTTCTCAGGAGGTGCGGAATGGACTCCGGTGCCGTGGTTGCCTGGTCCTTCGTCGTCCTCATCGGCATGCTCTTCCTCTTGCGGATCTTCGCTTCCTGGATCCACGTGGTGCGCGCCGACGAAGTCGTCGTCCTCTCCGGCGGCAAGTACCCCGACCCCTCCGGCCAGGGCTACATCGGCTACAAGGTCGTCAGCCGCGGCCTCGCCGTGAAGTACCCCATCATCGAGGAAATGCACCACCTCAACCTCGACGCCATGCTCATCCCGCTCCACGTCGAACGCGTCACCTCCTCGGGCGGCATCCCGATCAACGTCGAGGCCACCGCCAACGTCAGCATCAACGCCGACAACTCGGTCATCCTCGGCAACGCCATCAGCCGCCTGCTCTCCAAGCGCCCCAAGGAGATCATGCAGATCACCCGCGAGACCCTCGAGGGCAACCTGCGCGAGACCATCGCCGCCAACTCCCCCGAAGAGATCATCCGCGAAAAAAAGAAGTTCCGTGACGACCTCGTCCGCGCCAGCCGCGTGGACCTCGAATCCATGGGGCTGGAGCTGATCTCGCTCGTCATCCAGAACATCGCCGACGACTCCGGCTACCTGGACAACCTGACCAAGAAGACGTACGTGAACAAGGAGAAGGAAGTCGTCAAGATGGAGGCGAAGTACAACGCGGACGCGTTGATCGCCAAGACCGACAGCGAACGGCGCCAGTCGGTCACGACCGCGGTGGCGAACGACACCATCCTGAGCCAGGAGCGGCTCCTGAACCTGGAGAAGGAGACCTACCGCGGCGACGTCGAGGCCGAGCTGCAGCAGGCGCAGGCGCTGATGCAGGAGGAGCAGGCCCGGGCCGCCGTCCAGGTGCAGACCGCCAGCGTCCGCCTGCGGGAGCTCGACAACGAAGCCGAGATGCTGGTCGAGGCGCGCGCCAAGCGGCGCTCCGCGGAGATCATGGCCGACGCCCAGGCCGAGCAGATCCGCCTGATCGCAGGCGCGAAGAACGAGATTCTCAAGCGCAAGCTCGCGGTCCTGGGCCATGCCGGGGACACCGCGGCGCTCGTGCTCCTGCTCTCCCAGCTTCCCGAGCTGGTCCGCATCTACGAGCAGGGCGCGCGCTACACCAAGGTCGACAAGCTGCTGGTGATGAACTCCGAGGACGCCTACGGCGCGACCGTCAATCGTGGACCCGAAGGCTTCACCCGCTTCTTGGCCCAGCTCGAGTCGATGACCGGCCTGAGCATCGCCAAGCTGACCGCGCACGCCGGCGAGCAGGCCAAGGGCTAGCCGCCGCGCCCGCCCTCCTCCCCTTCCCCTGGCCCCATTCGATCCGACTCCCTCCGTACCGGAGATTCGACCATGCCGGACCTGGCCATGCTCCTCATGATCGTGATGGGCGTGCTCGGCGCATTCGCCGGCGCCTTCATCCTCACCTGGATCCTGCGCATGCAGGTCGTCCCCCCGAACCAGATGATGATCCTCTCGGGCTTCGTCCCGGGCGGCTTCCGGCAGATCCGCGGAGGTAGGGCGTATCCCCTACCACTGATCCATGCCAAGGACGTGCTCTCCTGCGAGGCGATGCCCGTGGACATCAAGGTCCAGGGCGCGCTGTCGAAAGGCGAGATCCCGCTCAACGTGGATGCCTACGCCAACGTCTGCATCTCGGCGCAGCCCGCGATCGTGAAGAACGCGGTCCGGCGCATTCTGCGCAAGGGCGAGGACGAGATCCTGCACCTGGCCCAGAAGACCCTCGAAGGCAACCTGCGCGAGGCGATCTCCTCGCTCACGCCGGAGGAGGTCATCCGCGACAAGGAGGAATTCGGCCGCCGCATCACCGAGGCCAGCCGCGACGACCTGGGCAAGCTTGGACTGACCATCAGTTCGTTCGTGGTGCAGACGATCGCGGACAAGGAGCTGCCGGACGCCGCGGTCGGCTACATCGGGCTCCTGGAGCGCGGCGAGAAGGCGCGCGCCAAGGCCGAGGCGATCGTGGCCACCTTCAGCGCCAAGGCCGAACAGATCGAGTCCGCGCAGCGGCGGCGCCAGGAGGCGGAGCTCAAGCGCGTCGAAAACGAACGCGAGAAGGTCAAGCGCGAACGCGACTACCAGGTGAACAAGATGAACGCCGAGGGCACGGTCGGCGTCGAGAAGATGCGCTCGGACCAGCGCATCGAACTGTCGCGCGTCCAGCACCGGATCAAGGCGCGCGAGGAAGAGATCCTCATGCTCACCAAGAAGTTCGAGGCCGAGCTGGAGAAGAAGGCGGAAGCCGACGCCAAGAAGCTGATCGAGGAGGCCAAGGCCTCGGCCGCGCAGATCCTGCGCTCGGGGAATGCCGAGGTGGATGTGCTGGAACAGACCTTCGCGCACATCCACGGCGCGGGCGGGTCGGGTACGGCGAACTACCTAGTAGACCGGATGCCGGAAATCGCGCGCGCGATGGCGGCGACGATGCGGTCGGCCGAGGTGAAGACGATCACGGTGATGGAAGGGAGCGCGGAGGGCGGGAGCGGCGGCGGCGCGGGCGCGGGGTCGCTCTTCGACGCCGGCCGGCTGATCGCGCTGATCGAGCAGGTGAAGACCGGCTCGAAGGTCGATCTCGGCGCGCTGCTGCGGCCGTCCGCGCCGGGCGCGACCGCCGTCCTGACCGAACCGCACGCGGCGGGGGGCGATGGGCCGTCCCATGGCGGCGGCGGGGCGTGAGCCTCACGCCCCAGGCGAAGCAGATCGCCACCGAATACACGGAGCACACCGAAACGAGCTGCGCAGCGAGGATGCACCGCATGAAGGCCATCAAGTTCGTCGTCGCCGGCGTCGTGATTGCCCTGCTGGGGATCGGGTGGTTCACTTTCACGCGCCACGTCGTGCGCACCAAGGAGGGCGTGCGCGTGGTGCAGAAGACGAAGTACGGCTTCCACGACATCTACGTCGACACGACGCAGTGGGGGATCTTCGACTACGGCACCCACCCGGAGGTGATGGCCGCGCTGGCCAACGACGAACTGGAGCGCGGGCGGGCGAAGCTGGACGCGGCGAAGGAGCAGCTCGGAGCGGAGATGGACAAGGCGACGAAGGAGCTGGACAAGCAACGGCGTTAAACGTCGTTCAACGTCGTTTAACGGCGTTGAAAGACGTTAAACGGCGTCACCGTCGTCCAACGGCGTTAAACGGCGGCTGACGACGTCAAACGACGTCAAACGACGCTAAACGACGTTGCACGCCGTTAAGCGACGTCGACCGCCGTTCGCCGCCGGGCGGCGGACCCCGCCGGCCCTACGGCTTGGGCGTCAGGTCATCCCGGTATTTGTCGGCGTACTCGCGCCACCAGTCGTCCCACTCCTTCTGCCCGTTGTGCTTCTCGCCGGCGAAGAGCTTCCGCACCGCCTGCTGAAACGCGCGGTTGCAGCTCTCGCGAAAGTGATGTTTGCGGTTGGCGCCCACGACCTGGTTCTTGCGCCAGAGATCGAGCAGCGCATCCATCGTCCCTTTGCTCTTCAGCCCGCCCAGCGCCCCGATCGCTTCCACCATCCCCTGGATATCATCCTTGTCGCGCTGCGCGATTCGCCGGTTGATCCATTCCACCACGGCCGCGACCGCCGAAAGATGCCCGACGTCGCCGATCGCGCCGAAAATCTTCGGCAGCACCTTGCCGTTCTCCTCGTTCGCCGGGAGTGCCGCCGTCAGCGCGCGCGCCGCCACGTCCAATCCCTTCATGGTCCCCAGGGCCCCCGCCGCCGCGATGCGCACGTCGTCCGCCTCGGACGTCAGCACGCCCCCGAGCGCCGCCGCCACCGCCGGATGCGGACAGTCCGTGCACGCGGTGATCGTCCGCAGCTTCCCGTCCACGTCCTTCCCGCGCAGCGCCGACTTCAGCGCCGTCACCTGCGCCTTCGCGTCCTCGTCGCTCGGCGCCACGGGCGGGTCGTCCGCGCCCGCCCACCCCGCGCCGCTCAGGGCCAGCGCGCACAGGAATCCGACGAATCGCCGGCACCTCGCGTTCCTCACATTCGGCTCCTCTCCTGTGGGCTCTCGCGCACGCCCGCAACCGGGGATGCAGGGCGGCGCCGGCGAAACCCGGCCAGGCCACGCGGCCACCGGGTGACTCCGTAGTCAATCTTCAATCTTCAATCTGCAATCTGCATTCTACAATCCGTCCGCCTCCCCCCGCCCGCCCTACTGCTTCACGTACCCCTCCGCCACCCAGCCGGTCACCGGCTTCGGCCCGTCTCGGTAGATCACCTGAAGCCACCCCTCCTTCTTCGCCACGACGTAGACCTTCTCCCCGGCCTTCAGCTTCACCAGCACGTCCTTGCGCTCGCTCGGTCCCTCGCGCAAGTTCAGCTCCTCCGCGGACACCAGGGCGATGTCGCCCTGCCACTGGTACTTCTCCCCCACGTTGAGCCGGCGCCACGCGCTCGACCCCTTGTTGCCGACCGCGTCCTTCACCGAAATCCGCCACCAGATCGGCTTCCCGCGCGCAAGCTGCCCCTTCAGGCGATAGTCCACGGCATCGTCCGCGACCTCGCCCGACGACCAGCCCACCCGCTTCTGCGTCGGATCGTTGGTCACCTCCACCACGTACGCCGCCGGCCGCGTCTCCTTGTCGCACTCCCAGGCGAGCACCGGATTCTCCGTCGCCTCCGCGCCGTCCGCGGGAGAGGTTAGGGTGATCACCGGGGGCGTGAAGTCGGCGCGCAGCCGCTGCCAGGGCAGCGCCAGGTCGCCGGCCGGACCGGTGACGGTGACGCGCCAGTGGTACTCCTTCCCGTCGGTCAGCGCGCAGGCCACGACGTGCGAGGTCGCCGGCGCGGTCACCTTGCCGGAGTCGACGAGCACACCGTTGGTCGGGTCGGTGTCGTCGTCGAAGAGGACCTGGTAGGCCTTCTGCCAGCGGTCGGGGACGCCGAGGAGGCGCCACGCGAGCGTGAAACGCTGCGGGGCCGGCGCCGCGCCCGCTCCCGCGCCCGCAGGAACCGCACCCGCGCCCGGCTTGGCCGGCAGCATGCGCGCCGGGCCGAGCGCCGAGCCGTCGATCACGTCCCCGTCCGCGACCAGGAGCGGCTCACCTTCGCCCGCGACCTTCTTCGGGTCCACGATCACGTGGAAGTGGTCGTCGTGCTTCGGCCATTGCGTGACGTTCTTCTGTTCCTTCTGCACCAGCTTCCCGTTGTAGAGGATCTGCTGGGCGCCGTACTGGAAGAAGAGCCGTGCCAGCTCTAGGGATTCCTCCTGGTTCGGATAGTCGATATGGCAGATGTTCTTCGGCGTGGTGGTGATGTCGATGTTGCAGCCGTCGCGGTGGGTGACGTGCGGCGGGAAGGGTCCGCCGTCGCGCCGGCTGATATCGCCGATCGAGATGACGATCTTGCTGCCGTGGCGCTTGTGCCACTCCTTGGCGACGAGGGCGAGATGGCGGATGGTTTCGGCGCGGCCCCAGTGGCGGTTGTCGCCGGCGCCGGTCGAGACCTGGTAGGAGCCGTCGGCGGCGGGCGGCATCTGCACGTAGCCGGGGTCCTCCTCGGCGCGCGCGCGGTCGGAAATCGCCGACAGGGCGAGCAGCGCGAGCCCGGCCACAAACACAACTCGGCGGCGGACGCGTGACGGCATGGCGTTTCTCTCCGGT
>JACRIP010000078.1 GCA_016220045.1 Planctomycetota bacterium | reverse complement strand
CGCCCGAGCCAGATCGTGGCTTCCGATAAAAAAAACGCCCAAGCGCCTGTTTTCGGTTGACATCCCGCGGCAATTCCACTAAGATGCCGCGCTTTCCGAACCATGCTGCGCAGGGTGTACTCCAGGAGCAGGAGGTGAGGGAAACGCCCGCCGCGGGTGCCGCGCGCGCCCGGCGACAGGCTCGATCGGGAGTTGCCTCGTGCCGAGACTTGCCCCGGGTAGGCTGACCGGTTGGACGCTGGCCTTGCCGCTCGCGCTCGCCGCGTTCCTGCTGGCCACGCCCGCCCCGGCCTCGGCCGAGGGCCTGGAAATCGCCGAGGGCGTCGAGTTCTACCCCTTTCCGACCTACAAGGGAAACCGCGACGAAGGCGACACCTTCGGCGGCGTCGGCGTGTTCCTCGTGACCAACAAGAAGCACGAGATCATCCACGTCATCGCCCCGCTGGCGCAGTACAACACCCATACCGGCGTGTCCGGCGGCCTCCTCGCCTTCGGGTACCCGACCGATCACCAGGAATACAAGGTCGTCGCCACCGTTTCCGATAACGTGGACCGCGAAGTCCGCCTCAAGTACTCCGACAAGAAACTCCTCGACGGCAAGTACTCCGCGAGCGCCCAGGTCAAGTGGTTCATCGATGGGTTCTCCCGGTTCTACGGTTTCGGCCCGGAATCGGAGCTGGCGAACGAGTCGAATTTCGCCTCCAAGGAACTGTCCTTCGGCGCGACCTTCGGGTTCAACCTCAGCGACAACCTGACCGTCGGCGTCGGCGAGCGCTACCGCGACATCGAGCTGGAGCGCGGCACCGTCACGACGCTGCCCTTTACCGGGGACCGATTCCCCGAGGCCCGGGGGACCGACGGCGCGACCCTGCTCGGCCATCGCTTCTGGGCCGGCTACGACACGCGCGACAACGGCCAGACGCCCACGCGCGGGTTGATGCTCGGGGCCGAAGTCGAATTTTGCACCGGCCTCGCCGGCGACGTGCCGACGCTCTACGAAAAGTGGACCCTGGAAGGCCGCAAGTTCTTTCCGCACGGCGATGACACGCAGTATGTGTTCGTCGCCCGCGTCAAGCTCGACTTCACGAGCGGCGCGGCGGCGCCGTTCTACGAGCAGGCGTCGCTCGGCGGGAGCGACTCGCTGCGCGCCTTCGGCGGCGATCGCTGGATCGACCGGCACGCGTGGCTGATCAACCTGGAAGAACGCATCCGCCTCTGGCGGACGGAAATTTTTGGACATCCGATGGAGTTGGAGATCGCCCCGCACGTGGACCTGGGACAGATCTACTCGGGGACGGACATGTTCTCCAACGTTCAGGTGAACCCGGGAGCGACGTTGCGTCTCCTGTCCCGGCCGAACGTGGTCGGCGGCATCACGACGTCGTATGGCTCCGAAGGTTTGAACGTGTTCGGGGGCTTCAGCTTCCCGTTCTAGTTTGCTGAGCCTGTTCGCGCGCGGGTGGGCGCCGTTCCCGCCGGGGCGCGTGTGTGCAGCGGTGTTGGCCATCTCTCATGGAGTCAGTAACGCATGGATAAGATCAGGGTGGCTATCGTCGGTGTCGGCAATTGTGCCAGCTCGCTCATCCAGGGGGTGGAGTTCTACCGGCAGCAGCGCCGGTCGAACGGCAACGGCAACGGAAATGGCAACGGGAATGGGAATGGGAACGGCAACGGCAACGGCCACGCCCACCAGGATCTCAAGTCCATCGGCCTGATGAACGAAGAGATCGGCGGCTACCGCGCGCTCGATATCGAGTTCGTCGCGGCCTTCGACATCGACGAGCGCAAGGTCGGCAAGCCCCTCGAGGAGGCGGTCTTCGCCCTCCCGAACTGCACCAAGACGATCGTCGAGAAGCTGCCCAAGTACGGCTTCAAGGTCAGCATGGGCCACATCCTCGACGGCGTCAGCGAGCACATGAAGGACTACCCGGCGCATCGGACCTTCCTCCCGAGCAAGGCCAAGCCCTGCGATGTGGTGAAGGTGCTGAAGGAGACCGACGCCGAGGTGCTGCTCAACTACGTCCCGGTCGGCTCGGAAGAGGCTGCCCGCTACTACGCCGAGCGCGCGCTCGAAGCCGGCGTGTCCCTGATCAACTGCATGCCCGCCTTCATCGTCTCCAACCCGGAATGGGCCCAGCGCTTCCGCGACAAGGGCATCCCGTGCGTGGGCGACGACGTCAAGAGCCAGCTCGGCGCGACGATCCTGCACCGCACGCTCACCCAGCTCTTCATGGACCGCGGCGTCAAGGTCGATCGCACCTACCAGCTCAATACCGGCGGGAACACCGACTTCCTCAACATGCTCAACCGCACGCGCCTGTCCTCGAAGAAGAAGTCGAAGACGATGGCGGTGAAGTCGATCCTGGGCGAGGACTTCCCGGACGAGAACATCCACATCGGCCCGTCCGACTACGTGCCGTGGCAGAACGACAACAAGATCTCCTACATCCGGCTCGAAGGCCGGCATTGGGGCGGTCTGCCGATCAACGTGGAGCTGCGCCTGTCGGACGAGGATTCGCCGAACAGCGCGGGCGTGGTGGTGGATGCGATCCGCTGCATCAAGATCGCACGCCAGCGCAAGATCGGCGGCCCGCTGCTCTCGGTGTGCGCCTACACGATGAAGCATCCGCCCCAGCAGATCCCGGACAGCATCGCGAAGGGCTTCCTGCGCGAGTTCGTCGAGGGCAACCGCGAGCGCTAGTCGCGGCGCGCCGTACCACGTCGACGCCTACGGTGATTTCCCGGGGCCGATCGGGCGCTCGCCCGACCGGCCCCGGTTCGTTTCCCGCGGTCCCGCGAGTCCAAGGTCCCAAGTCCAAGGAGTCTAAAGTCCAACGAGTCCAAAGTCCCTAGTCCAGGGAGTCTAAAGTCCGACGAGTCCCGAGCCCAGAGTCCAGGCGATCCGCACGCGATCGACCCTGGCCGAACCGTCGGGGCCCCTTCGGCGGTAGGGGCGCGTCGTGACGCGGCCCGACGTGGGTTCCGGTCTGCCGGGCGCGCAGCGGCCGCGTCCGGCCGCCTGAGATCGGACGAACGGGCGTTGGTCTCTAGTCTTTCGACCGCGCACGGCGCTTTCGTAGCCCGGGACCTTGGACCCGTGACTTTGGACTTTGGACTCGTGGGACTTGAGACTCCTTGGACTCGTGGGACTTTGGACTTGTTCCGGCCGCTGTCGGAAGTGAGGTCGTAGAGAGGGTTCGCGAGTGACCGTGTCCGACCCCGTCCCCCATCAGGACCTGCTCAACTTCATCTGGCAGATCCTGCTCTCCGGCGCGCTCGGCATGACCATCGGGCTCGAGCGCGAGCGCGTCGGCCACGAGGATCCGCACCGCCCCCAATTCGCCGGCCTCCGGACCTTCGGCCTCGCCGCCGTCATCGGCTGCCTCTCCGCCCTCGTCGCCGCGGCGACCCACGGCGCCGTCCTCGCCGTCGCCTTCCTCTGCCTCGGCATCCTCTCGGCCGTCTCCTACTTCACCGACGTCCAACGCGACAAGGGCGTTACCACCGAAGTCACCTTCCTCCTCACTTTCCTGATCGGGGTCACGGTCCATCTCGGCCTCTACCTCCAGGCCTCCGCCCTCACGCTCGGCGTGGTCGCCGTCCTCACCTACAAGCCCGCCCTCCACGGCTTCGCCGCCCGCGTCAATCGCGAAGACATCTCGAATGCCCTCAAGTTCGGCCTCGTCTCCATCGTCATCCTCCCGCTTCTGCCCAATCGCACCTTCGACCCCTGGGGCGCCCTCAACCCGTACGTCGTCTGGTGGATGGTCGTCCTCATGTCCGGCATCAGCTTCGCCGGCTACATCCTGGTCAAGGTCGTCGGCCCGCGCGCCGGCATCGGCCTCACCGGCCTCCTCGGCGGCCTCGTCTCCTCGACCGCCGTCACCCTCACCTTCACCCAGCGCAGCCGCGAAGAGGCCGGGGCCGCCCTCGCCCGCCCCTACGCCATGGCCGTCGTCACCGCCTGTACGATCCTCTACCCGCGCGTTCTGCTCGCGATCGGCGTGCTCAACCCGACCTTCGCCTGGGACGTCGGGCCGCTCCTCCTCGCTTCCCTCCTCCTCGGGCTCGCCATCGCGGGCGTGCTCTACCGGCACTCCGGTGAAGCCCCTGCCGACGGTCCATCCCAGGCGGTGGTCCTGAAGAACCCGTTCGAGCTGCTCCCCGCGATCAAGTTCGCCGCGATCTTCGCCGTCGTGGCGGTGATCCTGAAGTTGGCGCGCGGCTGGTTCGGCGACGCCGGCCTCTACTTCGCCGCCGCGGTCGCGGGCTTCACGGACGTGGACGCGATCGCGCTTTCGATGGCGCGCGCGGTCGCCGTCGGCAGCATCCCCTCCGACCTGGCGGCCCGCTGCGTCCTGATCGCCACCGTTTCCAATACCTGCGTCAAGGCCGGCATCGTCATCGCCGGCGGCGCCCCCGCCTTCCGCCGCCCCGCCGGCACCGCCCTCGCACTCCTCGCCCTCGGCACCGCCGCTCTCCTCGCCGCCTCCTGGCTCTTCTAGGCCCCAGGTTGGACTCACCGGACGCGCCACACTTCGAACTCGCCGTTCCCCCAGAGCCGGTCAAGCCGTTCCTCGTTGCGCGCGATCCAGGGCGCGAGCGCCGCGCGGTCGAGGTCGAATCCTCGCCCCACCGCGACGTGAGTCACGCCGGCCGTGCGCACCCATGCCCCCAGATCCGTTCCCGCCGCCGGATCGTCGTACATCGTCGCCCCGCGCCCCGTGAAGAGCGCCAGCGCCCGCGGCTTGCGGAAGAGCAAGACCGCATCCCGCGGCAGCTCCGCGCGCACGTAGGCAAAAAGCTCCTGCGCCGCCGCCGTGCCCGGCCCCGAGCGCAGCGTCACCCAATCCAGCCGCGTGTACCGCCCGCCAAACGAAATCGCCACCGCCGCCGCGAGTGCCACCAGCCCCCCCCGCGCGCGCGGCCACCGCCGCCACGCCCGCCAACCTCCCTCCATGACATACAGGAAATACCCTGGTATGATGGGCAGCAGGAAACGCGTGCCCTGCTGCAGGCCCGGCCAGAACAACAGGCACCCAACGTAGAGCAGCGAAAAGGTCGCCAGCGGGCCCGGCCGCCCGCCGCCGTCCCCGGCGCAGCCCCACCAGCGCCCCCGTCCCCGCCGCAGCGGGGGAGGGCCGGGGTGGGGGG
>JACRIP010000607.1 GCA_016220045.1 Planctomycetota bacterium | reverse complement strand
GTCACGCCCGAACTGGCCGCGGAAATCCGCCGCACCCTCGACGCCGGACCCGCCGCCGCCGGGTTCGAGATCCCGCGCCATACCTGGTACCTCGGCCGCTGGATCGACCACGGCGGCTGGTACCCCGACGTGAAACTGCGCCTCTTCCGCAAGGATCGCGGCCACTTCGGCGGCCGCGACCCCCACGACCGCTTCCTGCTCGATAGCCCCCCCGGGCGCCTGCGCGGCGAAATCGTCCACTTCACGTACCGGTCCTTCGCCCACCAGCTCCGCACCATCGACCAGTTCTCCGACGTCGCCGCGCGCGAGTGGTCCGCCGCCGGCCGCCGCGCCGGCCTCCTCCCGCTCCTCTTCCGGCCGGCCTGGAAGTTCGTGGAAACCTACCTCCTGAAGCGCGGCTTCCTTGACGGCCTCCCCGGCTTGATCATTTCGGTGGCGACCGCGTTCTACCTTTTCGTGAAGTACGTCAAGCTCTGGGAGCTGACCGCGCGCATCGGCGAACGCCGGCCCCCCTCCCCCGCCGCAGTGGGGGAGGGCCGGGGTGGGGGTGTGCCCGCACCACCCGCGGCTGCCGCGCCCGCCCCTTCCCCCTCCCCCACCGCAGTGGGGGAGGGCCGGGGAGAGGGCATGTCCGCACCACCCACGGCGGCCGCATCCTCCCCCACCGCGGATCCTCCCCGATGAAAATCGCGCTGGTCAACTTCCGGTTTTCCGCGACGGCCGGGGGCGTCGAACGCTACGTCCACGATCTTGCGGCGGGCCTGGTACGGCGTGGGCATGAGGTCCACTGCTTCTGCCACCGCCGCCCCGAGGACGCGCCCTTCGGAGTGCTTTTCCATCCGGTCCCGGCCTGGACCTTCTACTCCCCGCTGCGCGTGCTCTCCTTCGCGCACAACGCCGCGTCCGCGATCCAGCGCGTGCAGGACACGTTCGACGTCGTGCACGGCTTCGGCCGCACCTGGCTGCAGGACATCTACCGCGTCGGAGGCGGTTGCCACCGCGAATACATGAATCAGACCTATCCCGCGATGAGGAACCCCTTCCTGCGTCCGCTCAAGCTGCTCGATCCGCGGCATCGCGCCCTCCTCTACGCCGAGGCGAAGATCTTCCGCGAGCACCGCTACCGGCGGTTGACCTGCATCTCGGGGCGCGTGCGCGAGGAGCTGGGGCGCTATTACGGCATTTCACCTACAGATGCCGCGGTGATCTACAACGGGTTCGATCCCGAGGTGTTCCATCTGGGCAATCGGGACCGGTTCCGCGCCGACGTGCGCCGCGAGTGGGGCGTGCCGGAGGGTGCGCTGGTCGCCCTTTTCGTGGGTTCGGGGTTTGCGCGGAAGGGACTGGCGCACGCGATCGCCGGAGTGGGTGCGGCCGTGGCGCGCGCGGCTGCGGACCTGCGGCTGGTGGTGGTGGGCCGGGGCGCCACGGAGGGCTACCGGCGCCTGGCGGAAGCTGCCGGACTGGCGGAGAAGGTCCGGTTTCTCGGGGCGCGCACCGACCTGGCGCGGCTCTATGCCGGCGCGGATGCCTTGCTCTTCCCCACGTTGTACGAACCCTTCGGGACGGTCACGCTCGAGGCCATGGCGACCGGCGTGCCCGCGGTGGTGAGCCGGGTCGCCGGCTCCTCGGAAGTGATCGCGAGTGGCACGGACGGCTGGGTGGTGGAGGAGCCCCGGCGCGCCGAGGAGATCGGGGCGCGGCTGGTGGCGCTGCTCGATCCGGCGGTGCGTGCGCGCATGGGGGCGGCCGCGGCCCTGACCGCGGCGCGCTACACCATCGACGCCAACCTCGACGCCACGCTACGCCTCTACGCCGAGGTCGCCGAGGCCAAGGGCCGTGGCCAGGGAGTCGCCTGATGCAGCCCGCGTTCGCCGGCCCGGCCGGCCCGGCCGCCCCGCCGCCCGATCCCCTCGCCGTGCCGGCCCCGCCCCGGTTCGATCCGCTGCCCTCGCCCTCGCCCTTCCACTGGGTGGCGGAGCCCGACGCGGCGCCGCACCTGGCCCGCGCATTCGTCGGCCGCGAGGAGCGCCTGCGCGAACGGGCGGCGGTACACGCCTTCAAGGACAACCGGGTGCGCGCGCTCTTCTTCGTACCGGACGGCGCGGGCGGGCGCTGGCTGGTCAAGTGGTTCAAGCCGGGGGGCTGGGTGCGCGCGCTCCAGGCGCGCTGCGGTCGCGGCCCGGCGCGGCGGGAGTGGGAAAACCAGCGCACCCTGGCCGCGCTCGGGGTACCCGCCTCCTCCTCGGTCGCGCTCGCCGAACGGAGGGACGGGACGGGCGGCGGGGAGGCGTTTCTTTTCATACGGGAAATTCCCGATGCCCGCAGCCTGCGCGAAGCCCTGCGCGACCCCGTGGCGGAGCCGGCGGCGCGCGCCCGGCGCGCCCTGCTCGCCCGCGTGGCGGCGCTCACGCGCCGGCTCCACGACGCGGGCTTCGACCACGCCGATCTCCACGCGGGGAACTTCCTGCTCTCCGGCCCGGCGACGGCGGACGCCCCGCTTACGCTGATCGATCTGCACCGCGGCGGCCGGCGTTTCCGCGTCGGACCGCTCCTGCGCATCCACCGCCTGGTCCGGCTGGCCGACTCGATCGCGTCGGTGCTCACGAAAAGCGACGCCTTGCGCCTGCTGCGGGGGTACTTCGCGGCGCCGGGAAACGGAGCGGACGCCGGCCCGGTGGGTGAGCTGCCCCCGCGCCGGGCCGCGCGCCGCGTGCTCGCGCTGGCGGCCGCCTTCCGCCGCCGCCTGCTGGCGCGTCGCACCGCGCGCTGCCTCCGCTCCTCCTCCGGGTTCCGCGTCCGGACCGGGAGCGCCGGGCGCCTCTACCGCGTGCGCTCGGTGTCCGAGGAGGAGGTGCGGGGAGCCTGGGCGCGGCACGGTGCGCTGGGCACGCGCGAGCCCGCGGCCTTTCTCAAGTGGTTGCCGGACCGCCGCCTGTCGCGCCAGCGGATGGCGGAGGAGCTTCCCGCCGGGGGCACGGTGACGCGGGAGGTCGTGGTGAAGGAATTCCGCCCGGTCTCGTGGCTTGACCGCGTGAAGCGGTTCCTGGGGCACAGTCCGGCGCGGCGGGCATGGGTCGCCGCGCACGGACTGGCGGTGCGGGGCCGGCCGACGCCGCGCGCGCTCGCGCTCATCGAGGAACCGCGCGGGAGCTGGGGCGGCGCGAGCGCGCTGATCCTGGAATGGCTGCCGGAGGCGCAGCCGGCCGATCGCCGGGTCGCGGCGCGCCTCGCCCCGCCGGCCGGGGCGTCCGTCGCCGAACGGCGCGCGCTGATCGCGGCCCTCGCCGACGCCGTGCGCGGCCTGCATCGGGCCGGGGTGCACCATCACGATCTGAAGGCGAACAACCTGCTGCTGGCGGCTGCCACCTCCCCCGGCGCCGCCGCGCCCCCGCCCGGCGCCGGGGCGATCGCCGCTCCCGCCGCCGCCGCCTCCTCCGCCTCCTCTGCCGCCCCCCCGCGCGGCGCGCTCACGGTCTGGTTCCTTGACCTCGACCGGGTAGCCTTTTCGCGTCGCGTCTCCGCGCGCGCCAAGCGGAAGGCGCTCGCCCAGCTCAGCGCTTCGATGCCCGCCGCCGCGACCCGCGCGGACCGGCTCCGCTTCTTCCGGCGCTATGCCGTCGGCGACCCGGATTTCGCGGACCACCGCGCAGCGCTACGGCGAATCCAGGAGCTGACCGCGGCACGCCGCCACCTCTGGCCCCCGCGCCGCGACGCCGCCCCCCCCGGGGGGTAGGCAAAAAAAAACGGGACGGGCTGGAAGGCCCGTCCCGTCGAACAGTCTCCGGTGCGCCGCAGCCGCCTATTTGGCGGGCGGCTCGACGACCTCGAACACGCCCTTTTCCGGACTGAAGACCAGCTTGTGCTGGTTGCGCGCCCAGAATTCCCGCCACTTGAGGATCGCGGGGCGGTTCTCCTCGACGGACTTGTCGCCGTCGAAGTCGAAGGTCTGCTTGCTCAGCATGTTGGAGAGCAGGCCGATGGCGGCCTTGCGGATCGTCGCGTCGTTGTTCTCCAACGCCTCGACCAGGATGCGGATCGTGTCCACGTCGCCGACCGTGCCCAGAATCTGGACGATCCAGTCCTTGCGCACGAAGTGAATCGGGTCGAATTGGACGTAGTAACGCTCGTTGGCGCGCTTGAAGGCGAACTTGAGAATGCGGTTCTCGAACGCGTACTTGCGCTTGGCGTCCTCATCGTCCTTGGGCTTTTCCGTGCGATACCGGATGGGGTCGTAGAGCCCGGCAACCAGCACGTCCAGGGTGCGGAAATCGCGATCGACTCCGGCGAACACCGCAATTCCGTGGAAGCTATCCTTGGCCTTGAGGACTTTCTTGGCGCGCTGGTCGCTCGCGTCCAGGTAGCGCGCCGCGGCCTTCATTTCCTTGATGCGCTCGCGCCGCAGGCCAACGGAGAGACCGACCAGGTGCTCCAGTTTCGCGATGATCTGCTCTTCCACCTGCGGGAAGTACCCGTTGTGGAAGTAGTGTTCGCGTTCCGTCTTGACGGTGATGTCGATGTTGAGCGGCACATCCTCGTCCATCGGGTTGGTGACGCGATAGGTGATGAACCAGAAGTTCTCACACCCGCCCGCAGCGTCTTCGTAGGTGATCATGTCGGGCTTGTCGCACTCCAAGTCCAAGCGCCAGCGGCGCTTGACTTCGGCGGATGCGTTGGCGCAAAAGCCGAGGAGCGCAAGTGCGACGAGGACGAGGGCCTTGACCGACCGCATCAGAGACCTCCCCGGAAAGCGAATCTGCGAGTATTGCCCGAGTGGAAAGCCGGCGCTGAACCGGCGTCCGCCTGGAGTTGCGGAAGCGGGCGGATTATAACAGTGCAACGCGGGGTGTCAAGAGTTTTCGCCTTATCCGGTGAGGACTTCGGACGGAATTCTACCGGACCTTGAGCCGCAGAGGCGGGTAGCGCGGCAGCGGGTGGGGGGAATCTGCGGGCGGGGGCGGGGGCGGCGGCGGCAGCGGGGCGGCAGGCCGGCCGGGAGCGGGTAGGGACTCCCCCCCGCGCCCGTCGACCGCGACCGCGACCGCCGGGCAGATGTTCAACTTCCGCACCCTTCGGCCCTTTCCGCGCGCCCGCGCGGCGAAGATCGGGGTGCGCGCCGCTACGGCCCGCGGGTGCCGGTCGTGTGATCGTTGTAGAGATTGAACATGGCCCCGCCCACGGCCGGCGACACGGTCTCCACATGACCGTCCATGACCAGTCCACTGAACGGATTCTGGGGCGTGAGACTCCCGCCGCCGTGATTCCCGGTGGTCCCAGGGGGAAAGGGCCCCTGGATAATGTCGCCGCCGATGAAGGTGTCCGGCCGCACCACATCGCTCAGCCTGCCGTTCGGGAAGACGGCGCCACTCCCGAAGGGTGCGCGCCACACCGCGGCCAACCGCGGGCAGGTGTATTCGATGATGGTCGACGAGAGCTGGGGGGTTCCCAGCACGGGGCAAGCGAAGAGTCGGTTGTCACCCACGTCCTGGGCACCGCCCGCGGCGCCGCTACGAAAGGAGACCGCACGATCCTGAGCCGGCACCCGCCAGAGAAAGGCCCAGAAGATGCCGTTCGGCGTCGGACCCGCGGGGGGGCCGGTGCCGAATGCCCCTCCCGGCATCGGTCCGTTGGAGGGGTAGGCGCGATCCTCACCGTAGCGACTTACGTAGGTCGCGAGCAGCGTCCCGAGCTGCCGCATGTTGTTCTGGCAATCGGTCATGCGGGACTCGCGCCGCGCGCTCACGTAGGCCGGCGCGAGGAGCGAGGCCAGGATCCCGATGATCCCCATCACGATGAGCAATTCAATCAGGGTAAAGCCATGGCGGCTGGCCCAGCGTCTCATAATGCCCTCCCAT
The DNA here is from genome assembly GCA_016220045.1 of Planctomycetota bacterium. Classification (GTDB taxonomy): domain Bacteria; phylum Planctomycetota; class MHYJ01; order WSZJ01; family JACPWG01; genus JACRIP01. The sequence continues at coordinate 5,853 of JACRIP010000607.1, read as the reverse complement.
GCGGCGGGCTCGCCCGGAGTTTACGCCCGTGCAATCGCCCGTCCGAATGCAACTGACCCCCGACAAGTTGCGAAACAACGATGCGGGGACACATGCCAACCCGCATCCCGAGGCTCGGAAGGCCCGGAACGCCCACTCTCCCACCGGGAAAGGCAAGAGGGCAACCCGCGCAAGGCGGGTTGCCCCCCTGGATGATTCCTGTCTTACGAGCTGCTCTTCCCCGGAATGACCGATGACGACGACCTATGTCACGCGCGAACCCGTGGTCGCCGAGGTATACAGGGTGTGCTTGAGGGACAGCGGAACGACCGATTCGACGTGACCGTCGAAGCACAGCATGTTCCAGTCGTCGCTGGGGACGCCGGCGACGCCGCCGTGGTTCGGGATCACGCCGTTGTTCGACACGTCGCCACCGACAGGCGCGTCGCCGCGGCACGCTTCAGAGAAGCGACCGTTCGGATAGATCGCGCCGGTTCCCATGCCGGTCGGCCAGCCCGCCGCGAAGCGCGGGCAGGAGTACTCAAGCGCCGAGGTCGTCGGCTGCGTGGCCGTGACCTTGCAGACGTACAGCGAGTCGTCGCCGGGGCGCTGCGACACCGCGTTGGTCTGGTTCGGTACGCGCCACAGCCAGCCCCAGAACGTGCCGTTGGACCCGGCGGACGAAGCGCCGGTGCCCACCAGGCCGCTGGTGAACGGGTAGTTGCGGTCGCTGCCGTAACGGCTCACGTACAGCGTCAGGTAGTTGCCCAACTGTTTCAGGTTGTTCTTGCAGTCGGACTTCTTCGACTGCTTTCTGGCAGAAGCCAGCGCGGGCAGAAGCAGGGCCGCGAGGACGCCGATGATGGCAATAACGACGAGCAGTTCGATCAGGGTGAAGCCCTTCCTGGTCCGTCTCATGAGGTGCACCTCCTTCAACGAGGAACGCGAAAACAGGGAAAAACAGCGATGACAATGCATAATAACAGATACATCCCCTCCCACAGAAAGAGAGGACGCAGTGGGATTATACAACGCTGACCCCGGCTGTCAAGTCGAAACCTTGAGGATCTCGCGAATACTTTCTAATAATTCCCACTCGCCACGTCGCGCAGGACGGGGGCAGGATCCTGAATTCCAGCAACGTCCCCCGGTGGTCCCAAGCCCGCGCAGGAATTCAGGTCCGGTCCCCGTTTCGCTCCCCCGGAGCAGGTCGACAGTGGGCCATCGATCTGAACCCGGCCGGAATGCGGATTGCGGACCGGCGCCGGGCGTTGCCGGTGGCCTCCATCGCCATCCGCAATCCTGGACGCGCTGTCAAGCAGCGCACGGTGGGGAGCTAATGCGGCGGCGGCCCGGCCAGGCGACGCTCGATTACCGCGATCCGCCGTTGCACCGGCCCGATCATGCGCGCCAGCTCCGGACGCGCCTGCGCCGCCGCGAGAAAGGACCGCAGATGTTCCAGCGCCTCCCGCGGGGCCTCCGCCTCCAGCAGCCCCGCCAGGCCGGCGTGCGCCTCCGCCAGCCCGGGCTGCGCCGCCAGCGCACTCCGGAATTCCGCGATCGCCTCCGCCACTCGCCCCTGCGTGCGGAGCAGCACCCCCAGGTTCTGGTGCCCATCCGCCCACCCCGCCCGCAGGGCAATCGCCCTGCGGTACGCCGCGTCCGCTTCCCCCCCCGCCCCGGTATGCTCCAGCCCCAGCCCCAACCCGTTCCACGCCAGCTCGGAAGCGGGCCACAACTCCGTCGCGCGTCTCAGGTGAATACCCGCTTCCGTCGTCCGGCCGAGGCGCCGCAGCGCCAGGCCGACCTGCAGCTCGGCGCCGCCGTCGGCGAGAATCCACGGCAGGGCGCGATCCATCGCCGCCAACGCCGCCGCGGGATTCCCGGCCGCCAGCTCCCACTCCCCCAGGCTCATCCAGGCCGACGTGGACCGGTCGTCCAGCGCCAGCGCCGCCTCGATCTCCCGGCGCGCTTCCGGCCGCTTCCCCTCGGCGTCCAGGATGCGCGCGCGGCCGAGATGCGCCAGCACCGGCGGATCCACATCCAGCGCCTGCGCCCGGTCCAGCGCCGCCCGCGCCGCGGCGTACTCCGTCAGGTCGATCAAGACCAGCGCGTAATTGTACCAGAGCAGCGCCAGGCTCGGGTCCAGTCGCATGGCCCGCTCCAGGAGCGCGCGCGCCGCGCGCGGCTGCCCGGCCTCGGCCAGCGCCACGGCGCGATTCCCCATCCCCAGCGGGTTGTCCGGGGTGGCGCCCAGGGTGCGGTCCGCCGCCGTCAGTTGCGAGTGCCACTGGCGTGCCCCGGCGGCCGTCGCGGCCCCCAGCGCGAGCAGCAGGCCGGCGACCGCCACCCGCCCGCCGCGCCCGCCCCGCTCCCAACTCCGGCCGATCAGCCCGCCCAACCCCAGGGCCACCCCGATCGAGGGCACGTACAGCAGCCGCCCGGCGCCGAGGACGCCGATCCGCGCCAGCAGGTGGCTGACCGGCAGGAGCCCGCAAAAGACCACTCCCAGCGCCGCCGCCGCCGGACGCCGCCGCGCCCAGCCCACGACGCTGAACACCAGCAGCCCGCCCAGCGCGCCCAGCGCCAGCCACGCGACCGGATCGTCCGGCGCCGCGTCCGGAAAGGCCGGACGCTGGCAGTCGGTCGCCACCCGCCCCCCCAGGAATCCCCACGCATACTGGGTGACCATGAAGCGTGCCACCGTCAGCGCGGCGACCAGCGACGAGACCCCGCTGAAATACCGGATGTCCGTCGGCACTTCGAGCCCGCCCAGCACCAGCCGCCGCGCCAGCAGATAGAGCCCCACGGCCAGCGCATAGGCGACGTAGACCGCCCACCCGACGGCCGGCCGGGCGCCCGGCGCGCCCCCGCCCGTCACCCCAGTTCCCTCCGCTCCCGCCCCCGCTCCGGCCCCGCGCCCGGCCCAGGGATACTGGAAACGCCCGAGGTAGACGTCCGACCCGGCGACCAGGAGCGGCAGCCCCAGGCAGGTCTCCTTCGAAAGGAGGCCGAGCAGGTAGAGGACGGGACCGCACCAGCGCAGCCGCCCGCCGCGCAGATGGCAATACCAGGCGGTCAGCGACCAGCCGGCCGCCAGCAGCTCGCCCCGCTGCGTCACCCAGGCGACCGCGTCCACGTGCACCGGATGCAGCGCGAAGACCAGGCCCGCCGCGACGGCCGCGGCCGGGCGCACGCCCAGGCCGCCCGCGACCACGAAGACCAGCACCGAGACCAGACCGTGGAGCAGCAGATTCGCCAGGTGGTAGGACCAGGGCGCCAGCGCCGCCGGGGTGTGGCCGATTGCGCGACAGTGGGCGCACGCCGGGGGGCCGGCGAGCAGGCGCGCGCCGGCGAAGTTCAGGTTGAAGGAGGCGACGGTCAGCGGCCGGTAGGAGGCCTTCATCGCCCGGTCGGTCCAGGTGCGCGCTTCCCCGCCGGCGTCCTGGTCCCAGAAGCCGCAGCGGAACAGATCGGGCAGGTACTCGAGCCGGCTGATGAGCGGATTGCCGACGATGATCCGCCCGTCGTCGATGGCGAACCCCGCCGACAGGGTGCTCAGGTAAACACCGCATGCCGCGAGGAAGATGGCCGCCGCGGCGGCGCACCCGGCACGGGAGCCGGTCACTTGCCGTCTCCGAGCTTGCGCAGCGCCTCGCGCGCGAAGGCGGCCCCGGCCGCGTGGGCCGGATCGTCGCCGACCGCCTTCAGGTATTCCATCCAGAGCTCGCGCGCCACCGGCATCCGTCCCATGCGTGCGTAGGCCAGGCCGAGCTGCAGTCGCGCCTCGTGCAGCCCGGGTTCGCGACGCAGCGCCTCGTCGAGCGCCTCCGCCGCCTCCGCCGCGCGTTGCAGTTTGTTGAGCAGCAGCACGCCCAGGTTCTGCCACGCCGGCGGCCAGTCCGGATCGAGCTCGAGCGCGCGACGGTAGGCCGCTTCGGCGGCGGCGAATTCCCCGACGGCCTCGCGCGCCAGCCCGAGGTCGTTCCAGGCCGGGGGGTAGTCCGGGGCGGAAACGGTCGCCGTCTCCGCCCAGCGCAGGGCCTCGGCTCCGGCCCCGCGCCGGCGCAGCAGGGCCGCTAGCTGCGAGAGCGCCGCCAACCGGTCGGGATCCAGCTTCAGCGCCCGGCGCAGGCTCGCCTCGGCCTCCGCCAGGTTCCCCTCCTCCACCTGCATCTCCCCCAGGCGCTGCCAGGGCTCCGCGGCATCCGGCGCCTCCTTGAACGCCTGCTCCAGGCAGACCCGCGCCTCCGCCATCTTGCCCTGCCGCCGCAGCACGTCGGCCGCGCCGAGCCAGGGCAATTCGCGCTCCCGCAGTCCCTTGCCCTGCGCGTGCCGGTAGTGCTCCAGCGCTGCGTCGAGCTTGCCTTCCTCGAGGCGCAGCAGGGCGAGATGGACATCCGGCAGGACGTCTTCCGGATTCAGCTCCGCCACGCGCCGGTACAGGCGCTCGGCCTCGGCGCGCTCTCCGTGCTGGTGCCGATGCCACGCCAGATTGAACATGGCGTTGGTGTTGTCGGGCGTGCGGGCGAGCATCGCGCCGTAGAGGGTGTCGGGGTTGCGCCAGATCGCGGCCTCGCTCGCCGCGGTCAGCCCGTAGAGCACGACGACGGCGATCTCCAGGCCGGCGCCGACGGCGGCCCGGCGCGCGCGCAGGCCGGCGAGCAGGGCCGCGAGCGCGAGGCACCAGCCGAGGGACGGCAGGTACATGTAGCGCTGCGCGCCCAGGGCCCAGATCCGCAGGACCAGGTTGCTGGTCGGCAGGGCGGTCAGCAGGATCAGGCAAAGACCGCAGGCGACCGGGCCGCGGCGGCGCGCGAAACTTGCCGCCGCCGCCAGCGCGACCGCCGCCAGCGCGGCCAGCTCGACCCAGGCGAGGAGGTCCCCCGGCGCCACGTCCGGCAGCGACGGCCGCACGTAGTCGCAGGACAGGCCGAACCCGGTCGTGAGGCCGGGCAGGTCGTGACGCAGGATGAAGCGCGCCATGGTGAGGAGCACGACGAGGTAGGTCGCATCCTGGAAGTAGCGGCGGTCCCCCGCGCCGAGCTCGCCGAGCACCCACCGGCGCAGCAGCAGGTAGGCGGCCAGGGGCACGAGGAACGCCGCGAATCGGCCGGCGGCGGCGGCGGCCGAGCGCGGGTCGCGGATGCGCCCGAGCAGCCAGTCGCCGAGCAGGAGGGCGGCGGGGAGCGTGCCGGCGTCCTCCTTGCCGAGGAGGGCGAAGAAGTACGCCACCAGGGCGCCGACCAGGCCGGGGGCGTCGCCGCGCAGGTAGAGGAGCCAGGCCAGGGCGTAGCCGCCGAAGGCCAGGAGCGCGTCGCGCTGGGCGATGCTCGCCACCGGCTCCGCGTGCGCCGGCAGCACGGCGAAGAGGAGTCCCGCGATCCAGGCCGCGCGCGGCTCGGGCAGCAGGCGCCGCGCCAGCAGGAAGGCCAGCACGACGTTCAGGCCGTAGAGCGCGAGGTTTGTCAGGTGATATCCGTAGGAGTGCAGGCGATAGACGTGGTAGTCGCACCAGAAGAGGAACATGGCGAGGGGGCGATAGGCCTCGCCCTTCCAGTAGGGGGAAAGGAAGAGCGCCGAGAAGTCGAAGGGGGCCTTGATGCGCGGGTTGCCCTTGACGATGGCGACGTCGTCGAATACCAGTTCGCCGGGCACCGCCACGGCGTAGACGGCGGCGGCGAGGAGGACGAGAAAGGCCGCCTGCAGCGCGAGGCGGCGGCGTGCGCCGGGGTCGGCGGGAGCGGCGGCGGCGAAGGGGGAGGCGGAGGCGGAGGGAGCGGCGTCGCCGGCGGGGGCGGCGGGGGCGGCGGGGGGCGGCGGGAGGCTCATGGCGGCCCTTTCGTGGATTCGGGCAGGGTTCAACGTCCGCAG
>JACRIP010000612.1 GCA_016220045.1 Planctomycetota bacterium | reverse complement strand
GGGGGAGGGCGCAGGCGCGCCCGCCGGCCCTGACGCCGGCGCCGGCAGCTAGCCGCTGCCCGTCATCGGTCCCGGCCGCACCGCGCGCCGGGGGACTCTCTTCTCCACGCTTCCCTCCGCTCAGGAGCTCGCATCCCAATGAGTGAAATCAACGCCCTGCAGGATTATGTGCGCCAGCTCGAGGCCTCCGTCGGTTCCAGCGAGGCCCTCAATAACCGCTATCTGAGGTCGCGCTACATCCTCGCCGGTTTCGTCGCCTTCCTCGCCGTCTACCTCGCCGTGCTCTACATCGTGACGCACGACATCACCGCGCCCTATCTCGACGCCGACGAAGCGGCCCACATGCTCACCGGCCAGCTCGTCTCCACGATCAACGATTTCGGCGATCGCTTCCCCGGGCAGGTCAAGGAGCATGCCCCGAAGTACGCCGCCGATCTGCGCGAAGGCCTCATCGACTACGCGCCGAAAGCGCGCGACTTCGCCGCACAGATGATCGACGAGTACATGAAAACCCTCCTCGCGCGCCTGGACACGGACATGAGCCTCCTCATGGCCGAGACCATCACCGAGCAGAAGGACCTCATTCGCGAGACCTTCATCAACTTCAAGTCCGAGCATGAGGCCAAGGACCTGGTCAATGCCATCAAGGAGACCTATCGCGAGGAACTGAAGAAGATCTTCGACGAAAGCTACGTCCACCAGGTTCGGCTGCTCGACGCGGAGCTGGTCGCACTCGCCACCGCCGACCCGACGACGCTGACCGACGAAGAGCGCGCCGAGCGCCGCCTCTTCTGCCTCTTCAACGAGTACCTCAAGCGCGCCCGGAAGTCCGGCAAGCTCGACCTCAAGAGTCACGTCGAGGACGTGAATCGCGTCATGGAGCGTTCCGTCCGCTCCAGTGACAAGGATGCCCCGCGCGAGGACTAGCGCTGCCCGTCCTCCCGACTCTCCGCCGCCCCCGGGGGCGCCGCACGCGCGGCGCCCTCTTTTTTTTTGCCCTCCGGGACGGGGCCGGCCGTCGCCGGTCCGTCCGCTCCGCCCGCCGCGGCGCCGGCGGCGCGGGCATTGACCAGGAGCGCCCGTCCCCCGGCGGCAAAGCGCACCTCTGCGCCGCGCCCCGCGAGTTCGGCGATCCGGGCGCGCGAACTCGTGATCAGCCAGACCGCGTCCGCGCCCTCCCACAGGCGACGAAAGGCCGGTTCGTCGAGGAACCAGCCTGCCGCATCGGGATCGGCGGCGCCGAAGGCGAGGTCGCCGAAGGCACCGTCGAGCACCCGGATACGGCGTTTCAGGTAGAAGGGCAGCGGGGCGGCGGCCTCCAGGGCGCCGTCGTGGACGAGGGTGTCCCCCGGCTGCGCTGCGCGGCGCCAGGCCGCGGCGAGGGGACCGCTCGACCGGTAGGGCGCGAAGGCCGCCAGCCCCGCCTGGGCGACGAGCGGGAAGCCCGCCGCCGCGACCAGCCACGCGGCGGCCGCGGCGCCTGCCCGACCCGCGCGCAGGGCGAGCCACGCCCCGCCCGTACCGATGACGAGCAGCGCGGCGGCGGCGACCGCGAGCGGCAGCACGGCCTCCGCGGGCGGCGCGACCTCCAGTTCCACGCCCCGGAACACGCCGCTGCCGACGTTGCGGTAGGTCTCGTCCACCGCGGCGAAGATTCCCGCGAGCCCCCCGCCCGCGCCCGCGGCCACCGCCGCCACGCCGGCGGAGAAGCAGAGGGCGAGCACGCAGAGCGCCGCGGCCGGACGCGCGAGCGTCGCCGGCTGCCCCAGGCGCCGATCCAGTGTTCGCCCGATCATGACCGCGAGCGGCGGCAGCGCCGGCAACGAGTAGTACCCGAGGCGCGACTCGCTGGCGGCGAAGAAGCCGAGCACGGCGGCGGTCCAGGCGAGCAGGAGGAGGGCCGGCCGCTCCTCCGCGCGCCACGGGCGGCCCCGTCCGGCGAGCGCATCCGCCGCCGCCTGCGGCAGGAACACGCACCAGGGGAAAAGCCAGACGCCCACCAGGAGCAGGAAGGCGCCCGCGCCGAGCGGCACGCAGTCCGCGGCGTGGGCGCGATCGAGATAGCGCAGCACCTGGTTGTCGAGGAAGAAGAACCGCAGGAAGTCCGGGTGGCGCTGGGCGGCGAGGGCATGCCAGGGAAGGACGACGGCAAGGAAGCCGGCGACCCCGCACGCCGGGCGGAGTCCGCGCACGAGGTCGAGCCGGCGCGCCCCGAGCGCATCGAGCGCCACGGCGCCCGCGGGCAGGACGACGCCGATCAGTCCCTTGTCCAGGAAGGCGAGCGCGCAGCCGGACCAGAAGGCGACGGCGCCGGTCCGCCCGCGGCCCGCGAGGAGGAGCTGCGCGCCGAGCAGCGCCAGCGTGAGGAAGGCGACCAGCGGGCCGTCGGTGATGGCGAAGCGGCCGTGGATCAGGAAGCCGAAGGCGGTCCCCAGGCAGAGCCCGGCGAGCAGGCCCGCCCTGCGCCCATACAGCAACCACCCGATTCCGAGCGCGACCACGACGGCGGAGAAGCTCGCGCCAGCGTCCGCCAGCCGCGCCGCGCCGGCCGTTCGCCAGGCCAGGGTCAGCGCGGCGGCGTTCATCCAGTGGAAGAGCGGCGGATTCTAGAAGTAGCGGCACCCGTTGAAGCGCGGCGTCAG
>JACRIP010000605.1 GCA_016220045.1 Planctomycetota bacterium | reverse complement strand
GCTTGCCGGAAAAACACGCTTTCGGGCATTAGTAGCACAGAGGCACAGAGAACGACGACGACGCGGCAGGCGGAGAATCGAGGAGCGCCCCGCAGGGCGCGCCTCGATTCTCCACCTGCTCCTTTCCGTCCGTCGTCTGTGTGTCTCTGTGCCTCTGTGGTTTCCTTGCACGGTTCGGATCGTGCACCTGACTCCCGCCTTCCCCCAACTCGTTGCAAACCGGCGCCGCCCCTGCTAGACTGCTCGCGCCATTACCGGACCGCTCCCGCCGGCCCGCGCTCTCGCCCCGCCCGCGGCCTGCAAGCGCTGCGCCCCCTTCGTCGCGAGCCCGCCCGATGCCAGGTAACTCACCGAGTAGCCCGCGCGTCTTGAACGGCCGCTACACCCTCCTCGCCCAGGTCGGCGAGGGCGGACTCGGCACGCTCTACCGCGCCGCCGACCCCCGCCGCGGCGCCGACGTCGCCGTCAAACTCCTGCGCCCGGAACTCGCCGGACCCGATGCCCTCGCCCACCTGCGCCACGAATTCCGCCTGCTCGCCGCCCTCGATCACCCCGGCATCGCGCGCGTCTTCGACTTCGACCGCGACGCCGCCGGCGGCGACTGGTTCTTCACCGCCGAATTCGTCGATGGCCGCGACCTCCTCGCCGCCACCGAGGCGCTCCCCCCCGAACGCATCTACCCCCTCCTCGCCCAGGCCTGCCGCGCCCTCGACTACGTCCACTCGCGCGGCCTCGTCCACTTCGATGTCAAACCCGAGAACCTCATCGTCGCCGGCGCCGGACGCGAAGCCCGCGTCAAGCTCGTCGACTTCGACCTTGCCGCCTACGCCGAAGGCCGCGGCGCCGACTCGGTCAAGGGCACCGTCCACTTCATCGCACCCGAGGTCATCCGCCGCGCCCCGGTCGACCGCCGCGCCGACCTTTACTCCCTGGGCGCGACCATGTATCAGGTATTCACCCGGGAGCTGCCGTTCCCCGGCTCCTCGCCCTTGGAGACGCTGCGGCGCTGCCTGTCCGAGCCCGCGCGCCTGCCGCGCGCCGCCGCCGGCCTGGCGCCGCCGCTCGCCACGCTGATCCTGTCGCTGATGGCGAAGGAGGCCGTCGACCGCCCGGCCTCCGCCGCCGAAGTCGTCCGCGTGCTCGGTCGGCTGGCGGTGGACCCGCTGCCGGAACCGACGACCGCGAGCGCGACCGGGTCGCAACTCCTGGTCGGCGCGCTGGTCGAGCGCGAGGCGGAACTGGCGGCCCTGGCGGAGCTGCGCGCCGCGGCGCTGGCCCCGCGTCCTGCCCGGGCGGCCGGGGCGGAGGGCGCGCAGGGGGCGGCCCCCGCGCTCGCGCTGCTCGTGGGCGGCGCGGGACTGGGCAAGACCCGGCTGCTGCGCGAACTGCGTTGCCACGCCCAACTCGATGGGATGCGCGTCTTCGAAGGCCGCGGGCGCGGCCCCGACCGACCGCTCGGCTTGTGGGACGAGGTCGCCGCGCAGCTCGGTCTCTGCCTGGCGTCGCCGCGCGCGGTCGGCGGCCGGGCCGGGACCTCAGGCGGCGAGGGTGGGAGCGGTGAGTCGTCCGCCGCCGGCGCGGCGGCGACCCCCGACGCCGCCGCGCTGCGCCGCGCCGGACCCGCACTCCCACGCCTCGGCGACACCGCTTCCGAGACGCGGATCGACGCGCGTGCACGCCTCGCGTCCGCCCTCCTGGCCGCCGCGAGCGAACGCCCCTGCGCCCTCCTCTTCGACGATCTCCACCTCGCCGACGAAGATTCAAGCGCGGCCCTCGCGCATCTGCTGCGCGTGGCGACCGAGCGCGGAGCCGCGTCCGGCGCCCCGGTGCTCTTCGTCTGCGCCGCCGCCGCCCCCACGGCGGACGGTCCGGCGCAGGGCGTGGAGCTCTTCGCTCCCTGGGTGTCCCGTCGCCTCGCGCTCGCGCCGCTCACGGCGGGCGGGAGTGCGCGCCTGATCGCCTCGATTCTGGGTGGCGCGGCCCTGGAGCCGCGTACGGTGCAGGCCTTGGTCGATCGCACGGGGGGAGTGCCCCTGGCCATCGAGGAGGCGCTCCGCGTTCTTTCCGCGGAAGGGCGCCTGCGCGTGCGCGGCGGGGCCTGGACCTGTCCGGTGGAAGAGTTGGAGCGGGCGCAGCTCGGTGGCGTGGCCGCCGGCGGCCTGGAGGAGCGGCGCGTGCGCGGCCTGGATCCGGCGGCCCGGCGGGTGCTGGATCTCCTTGCCGTGGCCGACGGCGCCTGCCCGTTCGATCGCCTGGAGCGCGTGGCCGGACTGCCCGCCGTCGACCTGGACCGCGCGCTTCTTCTTCTGTCAAGTGAACGCCTGATCGAGTACGCCGGCGAGCGCGGCGAGTTGCGGGCGGCGAGCGGGCCGGTGGTGGCGGCGGCGCGGCGACTGACGGACGCGGCGCGTGGGGCGTCGGACCACGGCCTCCTGGCCGACGAGCTGCTCCGCGCCGCCGGTGCGGCCGCGGAGGGGGCGGTGACGGGGGCGCGCGGCACGGAGCCGGGACCCGAAATCGCGGAGACCGTGGCCCGGCACCTGGAGCAGGCTGGGCGGTCGGCGGAGGCCTCGCGGTCGTGGCTGGTTGCGGCCCGGGCGGCGCGCGGGCGCGGGGCGTGGGAGGCTGCGCTGCGGGCCGTGGAGCGCGCGGCGACGGCGGCGG
>JACRIP010000604.1 GCA_016220045.1 Planctomycetota bacterium | reverse complement strand
GTTCCGCTCTACTGTGAACCCGGGCGCGCCTCACGTTGAAGCGCGGAACGGCCTCCTCCTCGTTCCCGTCGTCTCCGTGTCCTCTGTGCCTCTGTGGTTTCGTTCTGGTCCCGCAGAAGCGGACATGCACCCGGATCAGCAGCAATCGTTGCACCGGGGGCTCACCTATGGTATCTTGTTCCCCCGCTTTGGCGCAGGGGGCCCACGCCACCGGCGCCTCCCGGGCGGACGCCCCATCATCTCCCCAACCGCGAGGACTCGACATGACCACCGTCGCTGCCGGCATCGCCCCCGAGGATCTCCAGAAGCTGGCCGAGAAGGGCCCCGAAAAGGGGATCGCGGCGCTCTTCGAGCGGATCCTGGGCAGCGCTCCCGGAGAGATGGATACCCTGCTGCGCACGCTCGACCTCTCGCGCTTCCGCGAGGCGGCGCCCGCCGACGCCGCGGCCGCGCCCGCCGGCGTCCCGGCCGGCGCCGGTCTGCTCGCCGCCAACCTCGAGGTCCTGCGCTCCGTGACCGGCCTCGGCAGCCTCGTCGAGTCCCTCGCCCGCAATCGCCGCCAAAAGCTCGAAAAGACCTGGAAGGCCGCCACCCCCGAACAGGGCCGCCAGGCCTTCGGCGAAGTCGAAGACCTCTGCCGCGCGCTCTGCGCACTCCATCGCCACGACGCGCTCTCCATGTACGAGCGCGGCGAGGACACCCTCCTCCCCGACGACGCGACCGGCGCCCAGCTCTACGACGCCGTCGGCATCATCTTCGGACCGAAGCCGGAGAAGGGCATTCTCTCCGCCGCCGTGCAGAACGACGCCCCGCTGCGCAACGAACTCGCCCTGCGCACCCTCGTGCTCTTCTGCGCCGCCCAATTCGTCCTCGAGGGCGGCAAGGTCTTCCTGGAGTCGATCAACGATCGCCGCAAGCACAATCTGCTCGAACGCCAGTACCAGATCCTCGAGCGCATCGAAGACATCGCCAGCATTCGCCTGAGCCGCGGCGAAATGGGCGCCTTCGATGCCGCCTGGGAAGCCGCGGCCCAGCCGATGGCCGAGACCTGGCGCATCCCGCTGCGCAAGGAGCGGGCCGTGGCCTACATGAAGTTCCTGGGACTGCGCCACAACACCGGGATCGGCGGCCGGCTCCCGCCGGAGCACCTGCGCGCCTGCCACCTCTGCGGCGTCAGCCACCGCTGGGTCGGCGTGCGCTGCCGCGCCTGCAACTACCTGCTCTGCCGCTCCTGCGCCCCCAAGGGCGCCGGCAGCCTCTGCGCCGCCTGCGCGCCCGCCGCCGCCGCCGCCGAAGCCGCGGCCGGCAGCGCCGCCGATGCCGGCGAACTCGTGAGCCCGACCACCGCCGCCGAAACCCGCCTCCCCAACACCGAGGAGGAGACCGTTTCCTCCTACAAGGAAGCCCTCCGCCGCATCTTCAAGAATAAGGTGTCTTCCGTAGATCACGGCGTCGGCGTCATCACCTGCTGCGGCCGCGAACTGCGCCTGCAGAAGTTCAGCCTGCTCGACGGCACCCTGGGCTTCGTCGAATGCCCCGGTTGCCACAAGGCGCACTACACGAAGTAGGCGCTCCCGGCAGCCCCGAACGCGAGGCGTAGGGGCGGTTCGCGAACCGCCCCGCCGGCGCGCACCCAATTGCGGGCTCCCGGCAGCCCCGAACGCGAGGCGGGAGGCGATCCCCCTGGACAGCGAGCCTGCCGAACGGAACGCGGCCGGGCCGTACGCGGAGTGCGCCGCCGCCCCGGTCCCGGCCCACTCGCCGGCGGCGTCCGCCCCCGCCCCCTCCCCCGACCGCGCCCCCGCGCGTCTCGTCGGCGTCGACCTGCTCCGGGGACTCACCGTACCCTGCATCGTCGCGGTCCACCTCTTCTCCCTCTTCGCCCGGCCGGAGGTGGCGGACACGCTCGCCGGGCGCATCGCCTTCCTCCTCGGCGGCGCGCCGGTGGCGCCCCTCCTCATGGTGGGTCTCGGGTTCTTCCTCGCCCGTTCCCGGCGGCCCGTCCGCGCCCTCCTCCTCCGCGGCCTCCGGCTCCTCCTCGGCGGCCTGGCCCTCAACCTCGCCCTCCACGCGCATCTCCTCCTGCGCATCGGCTTCGGGCTGCTCGATCTCGACCCCTGGCGCTACCTCCTCGGCGTGGATATCCTGCCCTTCGCCGGGCTCGCCGTGCTCCTGCTCGCGCCGCTTTGCCGCCTGCCCGCCCGCGTCCTCCGCCTGCTCGCGCCGCTCCTCGCGCTCCTCACGGTCTGCGCCCGCCCCGGGGTCGACGCCGGAATCGTCGCCGCGGTCGGTCGCACCGCCGACGCCCCGCACGCCCTGGCGCCCCTGCCCGTCTACCTCTACGCCTGCGTCGGCGGCGAAAGCGCGTGGAGCTACTTCCCCCTGTTTCCCTGGCTCGCCTACCCGCTCCTCGGCGTGGCGCTCGCCCAGATCGAGCTCCCGGCCTGCCTGCGCGGGCGGGCGGCATGCGCGCTCGCTTTCGCCGCCGCCGTCGCCGGCGCACCCTTCGGCAGCGCCGTGAGCGCGGACCTGCCGCGCTACTATCATCACGGCCTCGCTTTCCTGGCCTGGTCGGTCGCGGCGCTCGCCGCCCTCGCCCTGGCGGCGCAGGGGGCCGCGCCGTGGGCCGCCCGCGTGCTCGCTCCCGACTCCCCCGACTCTCCCGACTCCTCCGGTGCCGCCGCCGCGCGCCGCCCCGGGCGCCGTGTCCGCTCCGCCGCCCTGCGCGGCTGGTGCTGGATGGGCCGCCGCCTCACCGCCCTCTACGTCGCCCAGTGGCTGATCCTGGGCAATGCCGCGACCCTCTACTACCGGAAATGCAGCCTTGCCGAAGTGTGCGCGGGATTCGCCGCCGCGCTTGGCGCCTCCTGCCTCCTCGTCGCCGCCTGGGATCGTGCGGACTTCACCGTAGAATGGGCCGGGCGGCCGGTCTGGCGCAAGCCCGCTATTGCCGGACGACAAACTCCGTCGATCCGGTGATCACCGTGTCCGTCGGCGCCGCCGCGCCGCCCATCGCGCCGCCGCTCGGCGGGACGAAATCGTGCGTCTCGTAGACCAGCCGCGCCTTCCCCGGGTTCTCGCCTTCCAGCTCCACCGTCACCACGCCGTCGGCGTCCGTCCCGGTCTCCACCGACGCCGTCCCCTTGAAGCCCGTCTTCTTCCACCCGCCTTCCGGCGTCACGTAGCGCACGATCTTCGCCTTGTCCGGATCGTCGATCCTGAGAATGACCGCGTGCCCCGCGACCGCCATCGTCGCTTCCTTCTCTCCCGGCCGCGTCAGGCGCAGCCGGTAGGTCGTCGGCGTCCACGGCTTGAGCGTCGCCGGCGCCTCGACCCAGTCGAAGCCCAGTTTCGGCACCTTTTTTTTCAGCATGCCTTGCGCCGTGTAGACCAGCGCCGCGACGAAGGCGATCATGACCAGGACGATCACGATCTCGATCAGCACGAACCCGCCGCGGCGGTTTGATGGTCCCCCCATGTCGGTTCGCCTCCCGCTCATTTCTGCAGAATGCACCACTTCGGCCGCGTGTAGCTTTCCCACAACGCGCGCGCCGACGAGACCACCGCACGGCGCTCGCGTTCGATGCCCTGCAGGAAGTACACGAAATCGAGTTGCCGGTTGCCCGCGTCGAGCTCGCGCCGGAAGACCCCGACGAATTCGTTCGCCGGGAAGACCTTGCGCCCGAGCGACTCGGACAGCTCCAGGGTCAGGCCGCGCTTGTCCGTGTCCGGTCGATACGCCTTGTAAACCAGCTCGCTGCACACGATGCCGTCGTCGGTCAGGAAGTCGAAATTGAAGTCGTAGGGCTTGCCCCAATGGCCGAATGCGGCCGCCACCGCCTTGAACTTGTCGAGGCGCGGCAGGCGCGGGCGCAGCGCGGCCACGTAGTCGGCGGCGCAGGAGTGCTCCAGCGAGCTGAAGAGCACCCCTTCGCTCACCGCTTCGATGACGCGCGCCGGATGCCCGAACGCCTCCTGCCGGAAGGCCTCCGCGGCGTCCGGGCCGCGGCGCGCCAGGAGCTCGAGCGCGCCGTCCGACCCCGCCGCCGCGCACCAGGCGCGCGTCTCGGGGTCGGCGTCGAAGTACGCGGCGAGCTCAGTGTAAGACCCGAGATAGAGCGCCGCATGGGGCCAGAAGCCGGGCAGCCCGACGTTCGAGAGATACCAGTTGCGGCGCTCGATCAGGATGTCGCCCGGCTCCAGGACCGCCTGCATTCCGCGCGTCTGCTCTTCCGTGATGAGCGCGGCCCGCCGCGTCACCTTGGTGTCTCCCATCCATTCGGAAACCTCCTTCTGCACCGGGAACCAGTGCTCGAAGAGGTCCTCGGTCACCACGTCCCGGGTGTTCGTCGCGAAGGAGGCGAGCCCGCGCTCGGCATACCAGGCCTTCACGCGGGGGGCGCGCTCGTCGATCGCCGCCGGGACCCAGGCGTCGGGCGCGGCGGGCTCGGCGGCCAGGTAGGGACCGTAGTGGCTGCGGCGCAGGCCCTCGTGGTACTTCTGGAGCAGGTGCACCTCGGCGAAGGTCTGCACGTGAATGGCGCGCAGCTTGAGCCGGGCGTAGGAGCCTGCCGGAACGCCCGCGGCGGCGACCTCTTCGTCGAGGAAGTTCTCGTAATCCTTGCGGCCCAGGAAGGCGTCCACGAAGGCCCGGGACTCGTCGATCTGCATCAGGTGGATCAGGTATGCGATGGCGAAGGCCCGGGCGTGGCGCCAGTTATCCTTTGCGCCGGACCAGCGGCTGACGCCGGGGAAGGCCTGGTAGAAGGGCTTGAGGCTGTCGAGTCCGATCTGGTGGTCGAGAAAGGCGAGCCACAGCTCGCGCAGGCGGCGGCGCTCCTCCGGGGTGAGCGCGCCGGCATCCCGCGGCAGGGTCGCGGCCAGGCGGCCGACCTCGGCGGAGAGCCGCGCCATGCCGTCGCGCAGCCCGCCCAGTTCGCGCAGGTCGTGGGCCACCTGGGCCTCGAATTCCTGCGGCCGCATGCGCGCCAGCGGGGCGTCGCGCCAGAGCGCTTCCAGATGGAAGAACGGGCTCACCGACGTGCGCACCGTCCAGTAGAGCGCGGTCCCGGCCAGGAAGAGCGCCACGAGCACGAAGCCCAAGCGCTTGCGTGTCCGGGGTGACAGTCGCGCAATCAGCATGCGTTTCCTCGCGTGGGTGCGTCCCGGGGTGGCGTCTGGGGAGCGTGGGGGTGGGGGGGCGAAGGTGCGGCGGGAGTCAACCTAGCAGCGCCGGGGGGTGGCGGGCAAGAGAAAACCGGCCGCGCCACGGCCGGTTATCGGGCGTCCGGAAACAACCGTACGCTGCGCGGGTCCGCGGCCAGGGCGCCGAGCACCGGATCGGCGGCGAGGAGCGCACGATCCCGGAAGCCCGAGCGCACGGCCGCCTCGATCTCCGCCAGCGCGCGCTCGCGGTCGGCCATGCGCGCCCAGAGGCGGGCGCGTTCCAGCTCGAGGGTCCCGGCGGCGGCGGCGGGATCCGCGGGCGCCGCGCCCAGCCGGTCGGCGCCCGCGCGGCAGAGGCTCGACACCTCCGGCTCCGCGTAGCCGGCCTCCGCGCAGCGCGCGCCGACCGCGTAGGCGGCGCGGGCCTCGACCCGCCGGCCCGCGCGCTCGCGCAGCCGCGCGAGGCTGAGCAGCGCCTCCGGCCGCGTGGGCGCGAGTGCCGCCAGCAGGTCCACCTCCGCCCGCCGCTCCAGGTCGGCCACCTCCTCCCCGCGCGCCGCCCGCGCGTCCACCAGCAGGCGTGACGCTTCGCCGCGGCTCGCGCGCGCGTCCCCGAAGTCGGGCTTGAGCGCGAGCGCCGCATCCAGGTCGGCCAGGGCGTTCTCCAGGTCCGTCCGGGGATCCTGCCCCTGCGCGGCGGCCACCCGCGCCCGCTGCCGCCGCACGTCGCCGCGCCGGAAGCGCACCTTGGCCGACTGCGGATCGTACCCTACCGCGGCGTCCAGGTCCGCGAGCGCGCGCGTCAGGTCCGGCAGCGGGTCCGCACCGCGCGCCTCGGCGCACCGGGCCAGGCGCTGGAAGCACACGGCACGGTGATCGTGAGCGGCCACGCACTCCGGATAGAGCTCGAGCGCCTTGGTCAGGTCCACGATCGCGCGGCGGTAGGTCGCCCCCGCGTCCCGCCCCAGCTCCTCTTCC
Source organism: Planctomycetota bacterium (assembly GCA_016220045.1). Classification (GTDB taxonomy): domain Bacteria; phylum Planctomycetota; class MHYJ01; order WSZJ01; family JACPWG01; genus JACRIP01. The sequence goes on along the minus strand of JACRIP010000604.1, from coordinate 1,931 downwards.
GCCTCGCCCAGGTGCAGGTAGGCGTGGCCGCGCCCCTCGAAGGTCTCCGCGGAATCGGGAAGTCGCCGGAGGGCCTCGCCGAACGACTGGATCGCCTGCAGGTAGCCGGGGTGCGGGTCCGCGCCGAGACGCGGAGCGGAGATCTCCGCCCCCAGCGCCGCGGCGCCCTGTTCGCGCCAGGCGTCCACGTCCTGGGGCCAGGCTGCGAGCGCGCGCGCGAAGGCGTCCGCCGCTTCCGCAAAGCGCCCGAGCTGGTAGAGGGCGCGCCCGCGCCGCTTCTCGGCGAGCGGGTCGTCGCAGCCCGCGATCAGCGCGAGCGCCTGCTCGCAGGCGCCGGGCGCGCCCGTGTAGAGCTCGATCATGCCGCGTCCCACCCGGATCTGCCGGTCCGCGAGCGTGCGATCCGCGGCGGCGGCATGCACCGCGCGCTCGAGGTCCGCGAGGGCGGCGCGGCGCCGCTCCTCCGACTCCCGCGTCTCCGGGGGGGCCGCCGCGAACTCCACGCCGCCGCGCACGTGCATCGCCTCCGGCAATTCCCTGAGCCGGACGTAGGCGGCCAGCCGGGACATGCCGCGCAGGTACCAGACGATCGCCAGCTCCGGACTGCGCGCGCAGCCGCGGTCGTAGTCCGTGGCCGCGCTGCAGTGGTCGCCCATCAGCTCGTCCAGTTTGCCGCGCCACGACCAGCCGGGGCCGAGCTCCGGCGCTTCGGCGAGCAGGTCGTCGAGCGTGGACAGCCGCTGCTCGGCCACCAGGCGCAGCGCCTCGGGTGAAAGCTCGACGCGCATGACCGCGTTCTCCAGCTCGCCCATCTTTTCCGCGACCGCTTCGAGGAGGCGGGCGACCCGACGCCGCTCCGCGTGCCAGGTCAGCCCGGTCCCGGTCAGGGTCAGGCTGAGGACCGCGACTGCGGCGGTCGCCGTCACGCGGAACGGGTGCCGGCCGGCCCAGCGCCAGAGCCGATAGCCGAGGGTTGCGCGGCGCGCGCGCACCGGCTCGCCGCGCAGCCACCGGCGCAGGTCCTCTGCGAACTCGCCGGCGGCGGGGTAGCGCCGTTCCGGCGCCTTCTCGAGCGCGCGCAGGCAGACCGCCTCCAGGTCCTCGGGGGCGTGGCCGAAGCGCGCGCGCGGTCGCGCCGGCTCGTCGTGGATGGCGGCGTGGAGGACGGCCAGCGCGCCCGGGCCCGCAAAGGGCAGGGCGCCGGTGAGAACCTTATACAGCATGACCCCGAGCGCCCAGACGTCGCTGCGCGGCCCGATGCGCGTCGGGTCGCCCTCCGCCTGCTCGGGACTCATGTAGGACGGCGTGCCCATGACCTGGCCGGTCTGGGTGACCTGCGCGTCGAGCACGCGCGTTTCGGCGCCGGATCCGGGCGGCGCGGGCGCGGCGCCGCTCTCGCCGCCGACTTCCTTGGCGAGGCCGAAGTCCATCACGTAGGCGCGTTCGTCGGCGCCGATGAGGACGTTGGCGGGCTTGAGGTCGCGGTGCATGATCCCTTCGCCGTGGGCGTAGGCGACGGCGGATGCCACGTCGGCCAGGATCGCGACCTCGGCGCGCAGCCGCTCGAGCCCGCGCCGCGCGCCGGTCAGCTTGGCCTCGGCGGTCGGCTTCAGGTACTCCTCGTAGGTCTGGCCTGCGATGAAGTCCATCGTGATGAAGTGGCGGCCGTCGGCCTGTCCGACGTCGTAGACGCCGACGATGTTGGGGTGGCGGAGCTTCGCGGAGAGCCGGGCCTCGCGCAGGAAGCGGGCGATCGCCTGATCGCCGGAGAGGAGGTCGGGCCGAAGCATCTTGAGGGCGACGGTGCGGCGCAGTTCGGCGTCCCAGGCCTTCCAGACCGCGCCCATGCCGCCCGCGCCGACGAGCGCGAGCAGGCGGTAGCGGCCGAAGGTGGCGCCCGGTGCGGGGGCGGCGCCGGTCGGGCGTGCGGC
>JACRIP010000618.1 GCA_016220045.1 Planctomycetota bacterium | reverse complement strand
GCCGCGCTCAGGAGCGCAATCAGCGACGCGATGTCGCGGTCCTCGTACTCGAAGGTCACCCCGCCAAAGAACTCCGCGTCATTCCCGAGACGGCTGGCCCCGAGGTACGGCCGGAAGAAGCGCAATACCTTGGTCGAGGCTTCCATCCGGTAGAGCGGGCCGTTGATGTGCTCGTCGAGATCCTGCGAGTCCACGTGGTTGTACGAGCCGCGCCCCTCGAACGTCAACCGCACGTCGTGGTCCAGGCCCGGCACCTCCCAGTCGTAGTCGATCCCCGCGCCCGGCTTCCCCTCGATCATGCCCCCGCGCAACGTCAGCCGGTTGTCGAGGAACTTGTACCCGAGCTGAATGTCCAGCTTGGTGAAGCTCTCCGACTTCTCCTCGCCGAACTGGTTGTTTTCGGTGGTCAGGTCGCTCTCGCCGTCGACCGACATGATCGCGGCGCCGATCTTGAGAAACTTGTTCTCGCGCGGGAAGACCGTGATGTGCGCCTTCGCGATGTTCATCATGCTGTCCGGATAGTACTTGTCCTCGACGTCGACGAAGAGCTTGGTGGAACCGAACGTCCCGAGCGTCCGGTTCAGGCTGGTCAGCGCCTCATCGGCCTTCTTGTAGAGGCCGTCGTCCTGCAGCATGCGCCCGGCCGTGCCTTCGCCGCGATCGAGCCGCCGCGTCACCTTGTTCAGGTTCGCGCTCGCCTCCTTCATCTCGTGGATCATGTCCTTGAGCTCGGCGCCCATTTCGTCGTCGTGCATCAGGCGCGGCAAGGCGGCCTTGCCCCCGCGATCGGCCAGCCCCTCCGAAATCGACCGCAGGTTCTCCGCGACCTTCTTCATCTCCAGGTACATCGGATCCTCGTGGATCGACTTGCCGACCGACCCGTCGTTGAGCTTCTGCACCAGGTCGCGCGATTGGGACGCGAGATCGGAGATCTTCTTGACCATCTCCCCCGCCGCCCCCGTGCCGTTGTTGATCCCCTCGGCCACCTTCGCCGACTCGTCCGCCAGGCGCACCGCGTCCTTGTACAGCTCGTCCTCGCGGATGCGCCGGCCGAACTCGCCGTCGTTCACGCTGCCGATCGCCTTCTTGAGCTCTTCGGCCGCGCGGTTGATGTTCTCGACCGTCGTCTTGCCCTGGTTCTGCCACTCGCCCAGCACCTTCGACAGGTCCTTGAAGGCCGACGAGATGTCGTCCCAATTGACGCGGTCCATGCTCTGGCTGATCTTGTCGAAAGCCGGCAGCTCCGGTGAACCCTTGAGCGGCTGGCCCTCGTTGTTCCCGTAGTCGCCGAGCTTTTTCGGGGTGGCCACGTCCTGCGGATCCGGCTTGGGAATGATGTTCAGGAAGCGACCGCCGATCAGCGACGATTCCTGGATCTTGATCTTGTAGCCTTCGTAGAAGACGAGGCCGGTGCGGTAGAGGGCGATGCGCACGACGATGCGGTTGGCCTCGTTGTTCATCGCCAGTTCGTCGATCCGGCCGAGCTCCAGGCCGTTGACGCGCACCGAATCGCCTTCGCGCAGGCCGGCGACGTTCTCGAACTCGACGTACAGGTACTTCTTCTCGCCGAAAATCTGGCGGAAGTCCTTCGTGAAGATGGCGATGAAGAGCACGCACCCGAGGCCGATCATGAAGAACAGCCCGAGCGTCACCAGTCGCTTGGAACCCATGAACACCCTCCGACCGGGACGCCGCGGACGGCGCCCGTCATCGTCGCGAATCTCTCTACTCTACGCACGTATTCTCGGGAGCCGCGCGCCGCCGCGGGCTCAGACTTCGGTCGCTTCGTCGGGACCCTCTTCCTCGCCGTAGACGAACTGCTTGATCACGGGGTCGTCGGTTTCGAGGAACTCCGCGGGCGTGCCGATCTTGATGATCCGGCCCTTGCGCAGCATCGCGATCCGGTCGGCGATGCGGAAGGCGCTGGGCATGTCGTGGGTCACGACCACCGAGGTCACGCCCAGCGTGGTCTTCATGTTGACGATCAGCTCGTTGATCGCGTTCGACATGATCGGGTCGAGGCCCGCGGTCGGCTCGTCGTAGAGGATGAACTCAGGCGAACGCACGATGGCGCGCGCCAGGCTGACGCGCTTCTTCATGCCGCCCGAAAGGATGCCCGGCATCATGTCCTCGACGTCGTGCAGGTCCACGATCGCGAGCTTCTCGCGCACGATGCGGCGGATCTCGTCGTCGGGGAGGTTCTCGTGCTCGCGCAGCGGCAGCGCCACGTTCGCGCCCACCGACATCGAGTTGAGCAGGGCGCCGTTCTGCCAGACGAACCCGAATTTCATGCGCACGCGGTCGAGGTCCTCCTGGGCGTAGGAGGAAATGTCGCGCCCTTCGATCAGGACCTTGCCGCGGTCGGGGCGGAGCAGGCCGACCATGTGCTTGAGCGTCACGGTCTTGCCGATGCCCGAGCGCCCGATGATGACCAGGGTTTCTCCCCGATTCACCTGGAGCGTCATGCCCTGCAGGATGTGCTTCGTGCCGAGCGTCTTGTGCACGTCGACGAGGTCGATGAGCGGGCCGGGGGCGACCATGCGCGACTACGCTCCCACGCCGAGGAAGACGTTGCAGAACCAGCCCAGGACGTAGTCGAGCACGAGGATGAGGACGGAGGAGATGACCACCGTGTTCATGGTGGCCAGGCCGACGCCCTCGGCGCCCTTCTCGGTGCGCAGGCCCTGCGCGCAGGCCACGCTCGCGGTCACCGAGCCGAAGACCAGCGCCTTCAGGAGTCCGCTGTAGAAGTCCTTGAACTCCAGGTGTTCCTTGGCGTTGTTCAGGTAGGCCTGGAAGGAGACGCCGAGCTGGCTCTTGGCCACCAGCATGCCGGCGCCGATGCCGATGAAGTCGGCATAGGCGGTGAGCAGCGGGCAGACGATGCACATGGCGAGGAAGCGCGGCATCACCAGGTAGGGGATGGGATTGATGGACATGACCTCGAGCGCGTCGATTTCCTCGGACACGCGCATGGTGCCGATTTCGGCGGCAATGCGCGAGCCGAGCAGGCCGGCGAGGATGATGCAGGTCATGACCGGTCCCATTTCGCGGCACATGGCGAGGGGGACGAGGACGCCGACCTGCGCGGCCTGGCCGATGCTGTAGAGGGCGAGCCCGGTCTGGAAGGTCACCACCATGCCGGTGAAGATGCCGACCAGCACGGTGACCGGGATGCCGCCGATGCCGAAGGCCTGGGTGTGGATCACGACTTCGACGCGGCGACGCCAGAGGGAGCCGAAGGAGGAGATGGTCTGGAAGAAGACGGAGATGGTGAACCCGGCGCCCTCGAAGAGGCGGGAGAGGAGGTCCGGCGGGGCGGGGACGGGTTTCAGCATCGGCTCGCTTCTATGAGGGCTCGGGGCGACTCGGGGTGGGGCGCACCGGGCGACGCGTTCAGGGGTTCGCCCGATAAAGGCCGCGTTCCACGATGTAATCGGCCACGGCGGCCGGGACCAGGTCGCGGATCGGCGCGCCCGCGCGCACGCGCCGGCGGATCTCGGTCGCGGAGATCGGCGGGGCCGCGATTTCCAGGCAATGGCGGCGCACCCGCGCGCGCCCCTCGGGGGTCAGGATGGGGTCGAGGCGCGGCAGCGCGCCCAGCAGATCGTAGCCCGGGCGCGCGACCAGCACCCACTGGGCGCGGCGCTCGATCTCGGCGGCGCGGTGCCAGGCGGGCAGCTCCGCGATCGAGTCGGCGCCGACGATCAGAAAACGCTCATCCGCCGGGTCGGCGGCCGCCAGTGCCGCCAGGGTATCGATCGTGTAGGAAGTCCCGCCGCGCAGGATCTCCAGGTCGGAGGCGACCAGGCGCGGCCGGCCGGCGGCCGCGAGCCGGACCATCGCCAGCCGGTCCGCGGCCGGCGCCAGGTCGCGCGCGGCCTTGTGCGGCGGCACGCACGCGGTCATCAACAGCACGCGGTCCAGGGCCAGCCGCGTCGCGACCTCCTCGGCCACGAACACATGACCCTGGTGGATCGGGTTGAAGCTCCCGCCGAGGATGCCGACACGAGCCATCGGGTGCCACCTCGCGCGCCAGCTATCGAACCCCGCGGGGGGTCGCTATCTACTCCAAACCCGCGGCGATGTCAAGGGATTGGAGTCCTACTGGACATCTTCTTGACGGCGGATGCTGCTCTCGTCGAGGGACAGACCATGGCCGGCGACGTTTGGCGGTTTGAAGGTTGAGGGGTTTGGGTTCTGTTGGACGCGCGGATCCCGCGGCAACTCTCCCCCTGATCCCTAGGGGTCAGAGTGAGGGCTGGGGCATTATCCACGCGTTCGACAGACCCAAACCCCTAAACCTCAAAACCCCTAAACGCCGCCAGCCTTGGTCTGTCCCTCGGCGGGTTCATGATCCGGCTGCAAGAAGTTGTCCAATAGCTATCCAATCACTTCTTCCCCCCCGCCACCAGCTTCAGCTCCTTCAAGACCCGATCGAGCTCCGCCGCCAGCGCCTTGTCCTCCCCCGGCGGTTGCTCGATGATCAGCTCGTACACCCGCCGGTTCGCCTTGAAGAACCACACCTGCACCCGCTCCGCCTCGCGTCCCGCACGCTTGGGCACGCCCTCGAAACCGTACTTCATCACCCGGGCAGCGAACGCGTAGCCCCCCTGGACCTCCCCCAGGTCCTTCTCGTTCTTCACCTCCTTGAAGTCGAGCTTGATGCTCCGGGACATGCCCTTCGAGAAGGCGAGCAGACTCGAGGCCTCCGTCTGCTTCCCCTCGATCTCGAACTTCGCGTCGTCCGGGTAGGCCAGGAGGGTCAGGTACAGCCGCGCCGGATCGCGCCCCGGCTCGTCCGCCGCCGCCTTCATCTTGAGCAGCAGGAAGGCCACGTATTGGGAGATGCGCGTGTCGCTGAAGAACTGTTCGTGCTGGTCCGCGCCGACGAAGCGCCAGGTCGGATCGTCGGGCCGGGTGCACTGGACGCCCCATTCGTTGCTCACCCAGGTCCGCTCCGCCGCGGCCCCCGCCGCCGGCTCCTTGCCCGCCGGCGGTTTCGGGTCTTCACCCCAGGCGCTCGCCAGTCTCGTCGCCAGCAGGGCGGCTGCGACCGCCGTGGCCCAGCGCCCGCGGAACGCGTACATGCCTGGTCTCCCGCTTGGTGTCAAAAAAAAAGAGCCCCCGCCGTCGGGCGGAGGCTCCGGAGTGCTGCGTCGCCGCGGCCCGGTTACTTCTTCTTCTCGAGCATCACGATGCTGCGCATGATCTTGTCGATGTCCTTCGCGAACACCTTGTCGTTGCCCGCCGGGACCTCGATCACCATCATGTAGGTCTTCTGGTTGGCCTTGAAGAACCAGCACTGCACCCACTCGGCCATGCCGCTCTTCTTGTGTACGCCGTTGAACGAGAAGTTGAGGATCTTGTTGCAGAAGGTGTAGTTGGTCGCCTGCTCCAGCTCCTTCTCGTTCTTGATGTCCTTGTAGTCCTCCTTGAAGCTCTCGAAGATCGCCCGGCCCCAGCCCTTGACGTTGGCGGCCTCGACCTCCCGGTCCCCGATCTTGCCCCGCGCGTCGGCGGGCCAGCCCATCGTGTTGATGATGACCTGGGGGAACTCGGCGCCGATCTTGGAGCCCGGCGTCTTCATCTTCACGAGCGAGAAGGCCAGGTTGTCCGGCGGGTTCTTGAACATGTGCTCAAGCTCGGAGTCGGACGGGAACATCCAGGTCGGGTCCTCGGGCTTCGTGACCTTGATGCCCCACTTCTCGTTCTCGTACGTCAGCGCGGCCTTCGCGTCCTTCGGGTCCTCCGCGCGGACCGTGCGGCCGATGCCGAAAACCGCCGTCAGGGCCAGAGCGCCGACGAGCGCGAGCGCTGTGATACGAATAATCCCCTTCATCCGATTCGCCTCCAGTTCGGGTCGGGACCCCCTCGAAACGCCCCGGCATCAGACCGGGGTCGCCAGAACCGCGTATTCTAGGACACGCCGCGGCGCGTGTCAATCGCTATCGCTGCGTTTCCGTCATCGCGCGACGCGCGCCCGCAACCGCGTCAGCTCGCTCTCGGCGCGCGCCACGGTCTCGGCTTCGTCCAGCGTCAGCGTGCGGCCGTCGCGCACCAGGACGCGGCCATCGACCAGCACGGCGCGCACGTCGGTCGAGCGCGCGGCGTAGACCAGCCGCGCGTAGAGGTCGTCGCCCGGCGCCGCGTGCGCGCGCGCGAGATCGACCAGGATCACGTCCGCGCGCTTGCCCGGCTCCAGGCTGCCGATCTCCGTCTCCAGGCCGAGCGCCCGCGCGCCCTCGATCGTTGCCAGCTCCACGAGACGCCGCGCCGCCAGCGCCGTCGGCCCCAGCCGCACCGACGCCAGGAGCCCCGCCAGCCGCATCTCGTCGAACGCGTCCAGCCGGTTGTTGCAGGGCGCGCCGTCGGCCCCGAGCGAGACCTGCACGCCCGCCGCGAGCAGCTCCGGGATCGGTGCAATCCCGGAGCCGAGCTTGCAGTTGCTCCCCGGACAGTGGGCCACCCGCGTCCCGGTCTCCGCCAGGATGCCGGTCTCCCGTGCGTTCGGCCAGACGCAATGCGCCAACGCCAGCCCCGGCCCGGTCAGGCCCAGCTCATGGAAGTACTCGATGTCGCTTTGCCCCAGGAGCGCGCGCACCGCCTCGCCTTCGCGCCGGTTCTCGGAGGCGTGCGTGTGGATCATCAGGCCGCGGGCGCGCGCGCGGCGGCCGACTTCCTCGAACAGCTCGCGCGTGCAGGAGAGCACGAAGCGCGGCGCGTAGGCGTAGCGCAACCGGCCGCCCGCGGCGCCGTGCCAGGCGGTCGCCAGCGCGTCGCTCTCGTCGAGCGCCGCCCGCGTCCCCTCGCGCAGCCCGGCCGGCACCCCCGCGCCCTGGTCCATCATGGCCTTGCCGCCGACCAGGCGTATCCCCGATGCCTCGGCGGCGCGAAAGATCTCCTCGGTGTGGCGCACCGTCCCCATGTCGAGCAGCGTGGTGGTGCCGCCGCGCAGCAGCTCGCAGATGCCGAGCCGCGCCGAAGCCGCGAGCGAGGCCGCGTCGTGCGCCGCCTCGAAGGGCCAGATCCGCTCCTTCAGCCAGTCGAGCAGTTCCAGCCCCTCGGCGGCGTTGCGGAAGAGCGTCTGGCAGAGATGAATGTGGGTTTGGACGAGCCCCGGCAGCGCCACCAGTCCGGTGCCGTCGATGCGCTCGGGCGCGCGGGCATCCGCCGCGCCGCCGACCGCGCCGCCAACCGCGGCGCCGACCGCCGCGCCGACCGCCGCGATCCGCCCGTCGACGAGGGTCAGGTCGCCCCGCAAGACCTCGCGCGCGGCGTTCATCGTGACCAGGGTCGCGTTCCCGATGACCGTCGTCCCCACGGCTTCCTCCGACATTCCAGCGTGACGATCCTGCGCGTCTGCGGCTCCCGAACGCCCGCGCGGACCGGCGCGGGCGGCGGAGAATAGCAACTCGCCACGCCATCGTCAAGCACGCGCGTCCGGCGTCCGGCGTCCACCTGATCGACGCCGCGGCCGACGGGCGGTCGCACGCACCCTTCCGCTCCCGAAAACGCATTTTCATGCAATTTTCTTCCCGGATCGCCCGTCCAGGAGAGTGGAAACACGCGTGTGCCCGGCGTGTGCGGCGCCCCGTCCCGAGCGCGGCGGCGACGCCGGATCATGGCCCCCGCACCGGACGTTGAGGGGGCCGTGCAGGGCGGGCGATTTTGCTTGCATCCGATAAGGGCATGACTATAATGCCCCTCTCTCCGGGGGCGCGGGGGCGTCGCAGATCTTGCCTCCCCAGGCTCTTCCGGTGTAGGATGCGTGTTCGCGGGCGGCCACTCCGCGCCGCCGATTTCGCCTTCCCGTTGGAGGTGTTCGATGGATAGGGCTCGCGTCCTGAGCAATTGCTTCCTCGCCGGGTCGCTGACCTTGCTCGCCTTCGCCTTGCTCACCGGCCGCGATCTGCCGGTTGCCGAAGGCCAGGCCATGACCACGCAGAGCGACGGCATCCTGGTCTTGTCGTCGCAGTCCTCCGGCGGCGATTCCGCGGCCTTCCTCCTCTGGGTGATCGACTCCGCCCGCAAGCGCATGTCGTACTACGATTGCAGCGGCAAGGAGATCCTGATCCGCGGCGCCCGGAATTTCACCTACGACCTGGAGTTCGAGGACTACCCCAACGCCGAGGGCCAGAATTCGACCAAGAACTTCAAGAAGCTGTATCGGGACCAGTATAAGCTGGACCCGGCGAACAAGGGTGCCGAGCCGCCCGAGGATATCATGAAGAACGCCGGCATCGGCGAAGGCACGCCGGCAAAGCTGCTCGCGGTGGCCGGCGTCAGCAACAAGGGCAAGGGCCAGGAGTATTTCCTCTGGCTGGTCGAGACCGTCAGTCATCGCATCGTCTGCTACAGCCCCGAAGGGAACAAGGGCATCAAGCTGGTCGCCGTGCGCGGCTACGTCTACGATCACCAGTTCCAGAGCGAGTACCCGGTCGGCAAGGGCGCGGGCTCGGTGGTGGAGCTGAAGAAGGCCTTCGAGGACTTCAAGAAGTCCCAGGAAGGCGACCAGGGCGGCAAGAACAAGTAGGGCGGCGGCAGCTAAGGCGCTCGCCCGATAGCCGACTTTCTTTACTGTCGATGACGACCCGCTCCGCGCCGGCGGGCGCGGGGATTAGGGTTCTGCTAGGGTGTCTCACGCCGCTGACGCGTGACCCCGGTGTTTGGAGGACGAGGGTATGCCGGAGTATTTCTCCTTCGAAGACGTCATGGGTGAGCTGCAGCTCGACGAGGAAGAGCTGAAGCGCATGGTTTCGGAAGGCGAATTGCGCGCCTTCCGCGACGAGAACAAGATGAAGTTCCGCAAGGACGACGTCGAGAGCCTGAAGAAGGGCCGGATCACCGAACCGACGATCGTCCTGCCGACCCCGAGCCGCGGCTCGGACAAGCCGACGCAGGAAGAAGGCGAGACCATCCTGGACTTCGCCTCCGATTCCTCCGCGGGCACGCCCTCGGTCCGGCCGGACGAGACCGCGGTCCCGGCGATCGACGTCGGCGCGGGCGGCGAGGGCTCCGAGACCGGCAGCGAGACCGCGGCCGGCGAGACCACCGGAATCACCGAAGAGATGATCTTCGAGGACTCCGACCTGACCGTTCCGAAGGAAGACAGCGGCACCGGCACCAACCTCGAGGCCCAGGAAACCGTCGTCGAGGGCGGCGAGAGCGGTGAGCAGACCACCGGCATGACCACCGAGCCGCTCACGATCCAGGAAGACAGCGGCACCGGCACGCAGGAAGAAAGCGGCCAGGTCACCGAAGAGAGCAGCGGGACCGGCGAGGAAGAGGAAGCCCCGGCGCGCGGTCGCCGCCCGGCCCCGGCGCGCGCTCCGCGTGCTCCGGTAAGGGCGAAGGGCGCTCCGGCCTTCACCGCCATGCTCTGCGTCTCGTCGATCCTGCTGATCTGCACCGGCGTCGTGCTCGGCGAATACATGATGATCGAGCCCGGCAAGTCGGACAAGCCCTCGGGCTTCACCGCCGGCATCTGCGGGGCCGCCCTGAAGGTGCTCGGCACTCCCGAACAGCAGCAGTGGTGGGACAACTTCACCAAGAAGTAGCAGCAGCGCGCGGCGCGCGCGGCCGGGGTCGGGCGCCCCGGCCGATCTCACGGCCCGTCCCGCCGGACGGGCCCGGGCGAGGAGGGCCGGAACTCAGGTGAGCGCCCGATCCGAGATCCGGCGTCTCCCCCAGAGTGTACCCGAGTCCATGTCCGACACCAGACACCCATCCCGCGGGCGGCGGGTCCCCGGCAACCCCGGGGACCCCCGCCCCGGTTCAAGCTTCCCGCACCTGCCCCCGACTCCCGCTCCTCCCACACCCGCGCACGACCCCTCCCCCGCGCCGGACGGGACTCCGCCCTTCCCGGGCCGCTCCCCGCTCCCGCGTGGCCGCCAACATTCAACCCCGAGCTGAAGGAAGACCGTCCATGCCTCGTTCCCGCACCCTCCCCGTCCTCGCCGGCGCGGTCGCCGCCACCGCCCTCCTCGGCGGCTGCGTCTCCAGCGGCAAGTACAACGAGCTGAACTCCCGCTACCAGGCCGAAACCGCCGGCCTGCGCACCAGCATCGAGGCCCTCGAACGCACCAAGACCTCGCTCGAAAAGGATCTCGCCTACTACCGCTCGATGGGCGACGCGAAGGAAGCCAACATGCTCGCCATGCGCGAGCAGCTCAAGAACCTCCGCCTCCAGGCGGAACAGATGACCGAGCTGGAGAAGTGGGCCAAGGCGCACGACGTGAAGGTGCTGCCCGGCGGCGACGGCGTCGAGCTGCCCCAGGCGATCCTCTTCTCGCCCGGCGTCGCCGAGGTCAACGCCGGCGGCAAGACCGTCCTCACCGACCTCTACAACAACTTCATCAAGGGTAAGGACCTGATGCTGCGGGTGGACGGCCACACCGACAGCGATCCGATCAAGAAGACCCGGGCGATCTACAAGTCCGGCGACAACTACGAGCTGGCGGGCGACCGCGCGCTCCACGTCACCCTCCATCTCAAGTCCCTGGGCATGGACCCCAAGCATATGTACTTCGCCAGCTTCGGCGAGCATCAGCCGAAAGCGGCCGACAACTCCAAGGAGGCCAAGAAGGCGAACCGCCGCGTCGAGATCCACTTCTGGAACGTCGGCGGCGCGACCCCGGGCGGCGGCGGCCGGCCGATGGGCGCGCCCCCGCTCGGCGGCGGCGGACCCGGCGCCGGTCCCGGACCGGGGCCCGGGCCGGGCGGCAGCCTCGACGACGAGCTCGATAAGTAGGAGAGCGCCATGACCGCCCCCCTGCGCGCCGCCGCCGTCGCGGCCGCCTTCGCCGCGGCGCTGCTGGCCGCAGCCGCCTCCGGTTGCCGGTCCAACGCCCCGGCGCCCGCGCCCGGCCCGTCCGCCGAGGCGCAGGAGCTCGCGCGCGCCCGCACCGTCATCGATTCCCTCCAGGTCCGCGTCGACGCCCTCAATGCGGAAACCGAGCAGCTCAAGAAGGCCCTCGAAGAGCAGCTCCGCCTCCAGGCCGAGTCCGGCCGCACGATCGAGGAACTGCAGAAGAAGCTCAAGGCCACCGAGGGCCTCTCCAGCGACCTCCAGGCCCAGCTCGAGCAATTCGCCAAATCCACGCCCGGCACCCAGTTCACCGCCGACAAGTCCGTCCGCTTCGAAGAGGTCCTGCTCTTCGAGTCCGGGCGCGCCGAGTTGAAACCCGACGGCAAGGCAGCGCTCGCGAAACTGGCCGGCGTGCTCAAGGGCCGCAACGTCTTCCTGAAGATCGACGGCCACACCGACGCCGATCCGATTTCCGGCTCCAAGCACCTCTGGCACTCGGCCTCGAATTTCGAGCTCGGCGCCTACCGCGCACTGGCGGTGCTGCTCCATCTCGAAAAGGAATGCGCGGTGGCGGCGGACCACATGTACCTGGCGAGCTACGGCCAGGTGCGCCCGGTCGCCGCGAACGACACCAAGGAGAACAAGCGCAAGAACCGGCGGGTCGAGATCAGCTTCGTCGAGCGCTAGCGTCCTGTCAATATCGATTCTTCCGGTCGGCGTCGGGGCGCCTCGTGAGGCGCCCCGAGGGGCCACGAATTGAACGACCCCAAGCAACGACGTTGACAGGACACTAGGGCTGCAACCCTAGTCGCCGCCGCCGCCGCCGAACTCCCCGGAGTTCAGCCTCCAGAGGCGGTCGCAAGAGGTCGCCTCGCCCGGGACCCCCTCGTTCTGGGGAGCAACCCCACCCCGCGAGACTCCGACCACGGTGACCTCGCGGCGCAGGCCGGACCTGTCCCCCGTAGCGCGGAGCGCGCAGGGGGAAGGCCTGCGCCACAAGGGCTCCGAGCACTTCCGGGATCGTCGATAGGTCTCCGGCAATGGTGGTGCAGGCCTTCTGGCCGGCACCGAAGGGCCACGGATCGCTGCCGATTGCGACAACCTCTCGACCCGGGAATCGGATGAGGACTCCGGGACTCCGACGCTGGTGAGTTCGCGGCGCCGGAGCGGACGCCTGCGCCACCGGCGCCCGGCGCTTTCCAGCCCCATTCGCGATCGCCCACGGCCATGGTGGAGCAGGCGTCCTCGCCGGCGCCGCGCCGTCCCTCCTGGTGGAATCCGGCGACGCCGGGACGCTCACCGGGTCAACGTCCAGGCGCGGCCCAACACCGCCTGCGACCTGTTGCCACAGCCTTCTCAGGCGGAGCGCAGGGCCTCGTCGTCCGGCATCCGGCCGGCGATTCCGCCATCGGAGGCTCGACCGGATGCCGCCCCCCCTCCCTGAGCCGCTCTCCCGCCGGGAATTGGGCGGCTACGGGCTCGCCCTCAGCGCCGCCCTCCTCCCCCTCCTGCCGCACGTCACCAACGGCTGGGCCAACCTCGACGAAATGTCCCTCCTCGCCGAGGCCAAGCGCATCGCCTTCTTCGGCGAGCACCTCCACCGCGACTTCTTCGATTTCGTCGCGCCCGGCGGGCTCTACCTCCCCGCTGCCGTCTCGTGGCTCTGGGGCCGGGTCGATGTCCAGGTCATCCGCCTCCTCACCTTCGGCTGCATCGCCCTCGGCGGGGTGCTGCTCATCGCCCTCGCCCGCCGCTACACCCGGCACGTCTGGCTTGCCGTCCTGCCCGCCTTCGCCTACGCGGGCTACCTCGGCCAGATCCGACCGTTCGCGAACCACCATTGGTTCGGCAACGTGGCCACCCTGCTCTCCCTCTTCGCCTGCCTGCGCGCCGTGGATCAACGGCGGCAGTGGGCGTATTACCTGAGCGGGTTGGCCGCCGCCGTCAGCGTGGTTTTCCTGGTTCACGAGGGTGCGGTAAACCTCCTGGTCGGAGCGGGGGCGGCGCTGGCCGGATCGCTCGGAGCGCGGGAGTCCAACGGTCGGGCGCCGACACCGGGCCCCCTGGCCGCCTACCTGTCCGGCGTCGCCACGGTCCTCCTCCCGGTCCTCGGCTTCTTCTCGTACATCGGCGCGCTCGATACGCTCCTGTACGACACCTTCCTCTGGCCGCTGGGACACTACGCGAAATCCGGCGGCCCCAACGACCTGCTCTGGGCCAGCTCCATGGATCTCGACTGGCAGTGCGCCGCCGGACTCTCCCCGCGCGCCCGGCAGTTCCTCGCGGCGGTAGCGGGTTTCAGCCTTGCGCTCCAGCCGGTCTTGACGCTGGTCGGCGGCGCGGCGGCGGCGACCCGGCCCCGCGCACTCCTTGCGACCGACTCTCCCCGCCTCGAGCTCGGCGTCCTGTTCGCCACCGCCGCCGGCATCTACGGTGTTTCACTCATCGCCCCGGGCTATATCAAACTGCTCTGGGGCGCGAGCCCGTCCTGGGTGCTCACCATCCTGCTCGCCGACCGGGCCTGGAGCGCAGTGGCCGGGCATCCGCCGCTCCGGCGGGCTTCCCTGGCGCTCTTCGCGGCCGGGACGCTCGCCCTGGCCGCCGAGATCGCGCACCGCTCCGCCGAAGCGCTCCGCGGGGAACGGGGCTGCTGCCATGCGGAGATCCCGCTCGACCAGACCGGGCTGGTCGACGTCGCGGGCTTGAACGCCGAAGCCGGCCCGGAGGAGACGTTCTTCGTTCATGCGCTCGCCAGCCACCTGTACTATTTCCTCGACGCCCGGCCCGCAACGCGCTACACCTTCACGATGTCCACCGACCTCTACATGAGCGCGGCCCAGCTCTCCAATCTGGTGGACGACCTCGAACGCCGGCGGCCCAAGTTCATGCTGTTCGGAACCAAGAACGACCTGCAATGGCTGGTCGCCCAGGACCGGCGGCTGTTCCGGCTGCTGCGCGACCGCTAACAGAACCTGGGCCAGCACTCCGGTTGGTGGATCGCCCGCCGGCGCGACTAGTGTCGTGTCTACGCCAATCCCCCTGGTTGGGGTAGGGGCGGACCCCTGTGTCCGCCCCGCCTGCCAAGACCTATTGCGGCGCCAGGGCGGACACGGGGATCCGCCCCTACCTCTGCCGGGAACTGCTCGAGTAGGCGTGGACGTGACACTAGGGGAACTTCCCCCCGCATCTGGAGCGTCGACATGCCCCAGCCCCTCACCCCCGAGGACCGGCAGCGGCTCCTCGACTTCGCGCGCCAGGTGCGGGCGGTGCACGAACGCGGCCAGGTGGCGCCGTTGCGCGGCCTGGCCGACTTGCGCGTGGTCGGCGTGACGGTCTGGTTTG
>JACRIP010000595.1 GCA_016220045.1 Planctomycetota bacterium | reverse complement strand
TCGTGGTGCCGGTGCGCGAGGTGCGGGCCTACGCGGGGGCGGGGTTCCTGACGCCGGTGTTGGGGGAGATCGGGATGATGCCCGGCCTGCCCTCGGCGCCCAACGCGCTCGGCATGGACCTTGACGACGCGGGCCGGGTGGTCGGGCTGGCGTAGGGACGAGGGACGCTCACCACGAGGCGGATCGTATCCGTCGCAGTTTCGGCCGCCGTCATCACCGTACTCGTTCTCGTCCCCGTCCTCGTGGCCGTCGTGCTCGTACTCGTACTCGTACTCGTCCTCGAACGCCCTGGGTGGCCGAGTACGAGTACGAGTACGAGTACGAGGACGACGAGTACGACGACGACGACGACGACGACGAGGATCGAGAAGCGAGAAGCGAGAAGCCAGCTCTCCCCCTTCACCTCCCACCCTCGCCCCTGACCCCTCACCCCTGATCCCTGCGGTCGCCCTCGATCCGCCCCAGCAGCCGCAGCAGCCCGTCCAGGATCGTCACCGGGTGCGGCGGACAGCCCGGAATGAACAGGTCCACCGGCAGCACCGACCCCGCACCGTTCGCCGCCTCCGGATGGTCCACGTACGGCCCCCCAGAAATCGCGCACGCCCCCACCGCGATCACCAGCTTCGGCGGCGGCACCGCCTCCCACGTCTTTATGAGCGCCAGCCGCATGTTCGCCGTCACCGGGCCGGTGATCAACAAGCCGTCCGCGTGCCGCGGCGACGCCACGAACTGAATCCCGAAACGCCCGAGGTCGAAGACCACCGTGTTGAGCACGTTCACGTC
The DNA here is from genome assembly GCA_016220045.1 of Planctomycetota bacterium. Classification (GTDB taxonomy): domain Bacteria; phylum Planctomycetota; class MHYJ01; order WSZJ01; family JACPWG01; genus JACRIP01. The sequence goes on along the minus strand of JACRIP010000595.1, from coordinate 4,170 downwards.
CGCCTCGCAGGCGTTGCACCCGCCCGCGCTCACCTGGCGCAGCTTGAGCGAGCGGCCGAACAGGCCGCGCATCTTCGCGTCGAGCGCGCCCGCCAGCCGCTCCAGCGTGCCGTGGACGATCAGGTCTTCCCGCGCGCGCGTCGCCAGCCGGTACTCAGGAGTATACTTGATCGCGCCCTCGGGGCAGGCCTCCACGCAGTCCGGACAGAAGAGGCAGCGGCCGAGGTCGAGCGCGAGCCCGCTCCCGGCGGTCCCCGCGCCCGCGTCCAGCGCGATCGCGCCGGTCGGACAGGCCTCCACGCACGCGCGGCAGCCGTCCGGACAGCGCGTGGGGTCGAGCGCCGGCGCGCCGCGCAGCCGGTCCGGCAGCGCCGGCGGCGCGTCCGGGAACCCGATCGTGCGATGCCCCTGCGCGAGACGGGCGAGCAGCACGCGTAGCATCGGGGATGGTCCCTACAAATCGAAGCCGCAGTAGGACAGGTTGAAACTCTTGTTGCAGAGCGGGAAGTCGGAAATCTGCTGCCCGCGCAAGGAGAGCGCGAGCCCGGTCCAGTTGTGGAACGAAGGGTCGACCACCTTGTAGGCGCGGAAGCGCCCGGCGCCGTCGGTCACCGCCACGTGGCAGATCTCGCCCCGCCACCCCTCCACCAGCGAGACCACCAGCGCGTCCGGCGCCGCCGGGCCGAGCGGCGCCCGCAGCGCTCCCGCCGGCAGGGCGCGCACCTGCGCGCGCACGAACTCCGCCGAGCGTTCGATCTCCAGCCAGCGGACCTGCGCGCGCGCGAAGACGTCTCCGGTATCCGCCGTAATCACGGGCACTTGCGCGAAGCGGTAGATGCCGGTGGGGAAATGGTGGCGCACGTCGCGCACCAGCCCGCTCGCGCGCGCGGCCGGCCCCACCAGCCCGACCTCCGCCGCCGCCGCCGCGCCGACCGTGCCGGTGTCCTCGAAGCGCGCCTGCACCGACGGCGTCTCCCAGAGCAGCGAGACCGCGCCGGTCACGTCGGCGAGCGCCGCGTCCAGCGCCGGCACCAGCCGGTCGGCGCGCGCGGGATCGAGATCGAAGCCCACCCCGCCCGGCCGCAGCAGGCCGCGCCCGAAGCGGTTGCCGCAGAGCAACGCCGTCAGGTTGAGCCAGTCACCCCTCAGGCGTCCACAGTAGGATGCCGTCGGCAGGAACCCCACGTCGCCGGCCAGCGCCCCCAGGTCTCCGGTGTGGTTCGCCAGCCGCTCCAGCTCCAGCGCCACGCCGCGCAGCACCTGCGCCCGCGCCGGGATCTTGGCCCCGGCCAGCGCTTCGACCGCCTGCACGTAGGCCCACGCGTGGCCGATCGTCGTGTCGCCCGCCAGGGTCTCGACGTAGTGCAGCGTGCGCTTGTCCGGACCGCCGGCCAGCGCGCGCTCCACCCCGCGGTGCTGGTACCCGAGCGAAATCTCCAGGTGGAAGACCCGTTCGCCGTGGCACTGGAAACGGAAATGGCCCGGCTCGATCACCCCCGCGTGTACCGGCCCGACCGCGACCTCGTGGACCTCTTCGCCGCCCACGCGGTAGAAGTCGGTCACGCCGATCTGCGCCGCCGCCCCCCCCGCCGCCCCCGCCGGCGGAAAGCGTACGGGCTTCAGCCAGGGATGCCCCTCCGGCGTCAGCCCCGCCTGTTCGGCCAGCTCGCGCTCGAAGAGGTGCGCCTGCGGGCAGGCCGGCGTCAGCGCCGCGTACGTCCGCCCCGCCAGCAGCCCGCGCCCGACGTGGAGCAGGCCCTCCTCCTCGCTCGCGAGTACGGCAATCACCTCATGCGTGTCCGCCGCCCCCCCGGGCGCCACCGGGACGGCGAACAGCGCGGCGATGCGCATGCCCTCGCCCACCGCCGCGAGCAGGGCGCTCCGCCATTCCGCGAACGGCGAGAGCGGAAGCCGGGACAGGGAGGTCGCCTGTCCGTTGCGCAGGCCGAGCCAGCCGTCGCCGACGCTCATGGCCGCGGCTCCAGAAAGGCGGCGGCCGCGCGCAACGCCGCTTCCAGCTCCGCGGGCAGGTGCACGCCGAGCGCGAGCATGAGCAGGGCGAAGACCAGGGGCGGCGCGCCGGTGAGCCACCCGTCGCGATAGGGCGTCGCCCGCGCGCTCTCCGACGGTTCGCCCTGGAGCGCCGCGACCGTCGTCGACGCCATGCCGAAGAACACGAAGTTGAGCGCGAGCACGAAGAGCGCCGCGGTGACGTAGGCCCCGGTCCCGATCGCCGCCGTGAGCAGCGTGAACACGCTCTGGAAGGGCGCGAAGGGCGGGGAGCTGGTGATCGCGAAGAAGCCCGCCAGGAATAGCGCGCCGGTCAGCGGCAGGCGCCGGAACACGCCGCTCACCGTGTCGGTCGTCTTGCCCTCGTAGGCGCGGTGGATGTTGCCCACCGCCAGGAAGAGCACGCCCTTGGTCAGCCCGTTGTTGATCAGGTGAAAGAGGGCGCCGTAGACGCCCGCGCCGCCCAGCCCCAGCCCCAGGATGAGGATGCCCATGTGCTCCACGCTCGAGTAGGCGAGCATGCGCTTGAGGTCCCGCTGCCGCGCCATGAAGACCGCCGCCGTCGCCATCGACAGGAGCCCCATCGGCACCAGGAGCGAGCGCGCCCATGGCCCTTCGCCCGCCGCGCACACCACCTGGTAGATGCGCGCCACCGCCAGGAAGGCGCAATTCGTCAGCCCGCCCGCCAGCAGGCACCCCACCACACCCGGGGCTTCACCGTAGGCATCCGGTTTCCAGGTGTGAAGCGGCGCCAGCCCCATCTTCGTGCCGTAGCCGACGAAGAGCAGGATGAAGGCGCCGTGGAGCCACGGCCGCGACAGGTGCGTCGCGTCGCGTACCAGGTCTTCGAAGAACAGGGTCGAGCGCAGGCCGCCGTGGAGGGCGGCGTAGGCGAGGAAGAAGGTGCCGAAAAGGGCGAGCGCGATGCCGACCGAGCCGATCAGCAGGTACTTCCAGGTGGCTTCGAGCGAGCGCGGGGTGCGATTGAAGTAGAGGAGTGGCGCGGTGGTGAGCGTGCTCGCCTCCATGGCGACCCACAGCAGCCCGAGGTGGTGGGAAACGATGATCAGGCTCATCATGCCGAGAAAGGCGCAGAAGGCCGCGCAGAAGAGGCGATTGGGCCGCTCCAGCCGGTGTCCCAGGTAGCCGACCGCGTAGAAGGAGCAGAGGAAGAAGAGCAGGCTGATGAAGCCGAGGATGAGGCGCCCCAGGGGGTCGAGGGCGAGCCAGCCGCCGAGCTCGACGCCGGGCGCGTGCGTGAGCGCGCGCACCGTGAGCGCCAGGTGGGCGAGGCCGGCGAGCGGCAGCACCCAGGGCCGGCGCGCGTTCGACGGCACGCCCGCCGCCACCGCCGCCGCCGCCAGCGGCGCGCCCACGAGCTCCAGCAGCATCGGCTACTCCTTGAGCGCGGTCAGCCGTCCCGTGTCGAGGGAGGCGAACTCGCGGCTGATGTGGTGGATGATGATGCCGAGCACGAAGACGCCGACGAAGAGGTCGAGGAGGGCGCCCATTTCGACCAGGAAGGGCATCGCCTCGATCAGGGTCAGCCCGAGCAGGAAGATGCCGTTCTCCAGGATCAGGTAGCCCACCACTTGCGTGATCGCCTTGCGCCGGGTCGTGAGCACGAGGAAACCGGTGAGCGCCGTCGCGATCGAGGCGGGAACGAGCAGGTCGCCCTGGTGGGCGGGGGCGAGCGGCAGCGTGCGCGCGCAGACCAGCGCGCCCGCCGTGGCGACCGCTCCGAGCAGGAGCGAGGGGAGGAAGCCGACGATCGGCTCGACCTCGCGCCGGATCGCCGCCGCCCGCATCGCGCGCACCAGGAGGTAGGGAATCACGAACCCCTTGATGCCGATCACCGCCGCCGCCAGCAGCGCCGCACGCAGGTCCGCCTCCTCGTGGGCGAGGAGCACCAACCCGCCGAGCACGATCCCCTGCAGCGCCGCGATGTCGATCACCGCCCGCAGGCGGCTCGCGCCGAGCGTCGCGAGGTTCATCAGCAGGATCGCCACGAGCAGGGGATTTACCGTATGCGCCATCGAGGTTTACACCGCCAGGAGGATCACGCCGAAGGCCGCCAGCAGGCAGGCGGCGACCAGCAGGCTGGGAATCTGGGGCAGCCGGAGCCGCGCCATGACCGACTCCACCACCCCCACCGCGATC
>JACRIP010000599.1 GCA_016220045.1 Planctomycetota bacterium | reverse complement strand
GGCCGATCCCGTCTGCGGCAGCCTCTGCAGGCGTAAGCGCCGGCCACCTGCCGGCCGTGCACCAAGGGCCTCCGACAGCGGGGACCGCGCGGCGCCGGCGTCCTCGCCTGCGCCGCCGGGTCGGCCGTGCGGGAGTCGCGCCCTAGCCGGCCGCGGGCGGCTCCGTCGCGCCCACGAAGAGCGCCGCGGCTTCGCTCGCCTCCCGGAAGGAGGCGGACTGCGCCCGGCCTTCCAGGAGCCAGCGCCGCAGCGCCCCGATGGTCTCGCGTTGCGAATGCGACAGCGGCACCAGCCGCGCAATCGCCGCGGCGACATCCGCCGTGGTGAACTCCCGGCCCGCGTTGAAGCCGACGTACATGGCGTCGATCACCGCCTGCTCCAGCTCCGCGCCGGTGTACCCGTCCGCGATCCGCGCGAGCCGCGTCGTGTCGTAGTCCTCGGCGAGCCGTCCGCGCTTCTTCAGGTGTACGCCCAGGATCTCACGCCGTTCCTCCAGCGTGGGCAGGTCGAGGAAGAAGATCTCGTCGAAGCGGCCCTTGCGCAGGAGCTCGGGCGGCATGCCCGCAATGTCGTTCGCCGTGGCCACGACGAAGCAGGGCGCGGTCTTCTCCTGCATCCAGGTAAGCACCGTACCGAAGACGCGCAGGCTGGTGCCGCTGTCGAGGCCGCCGTGGGCGAGCCCCTTTTCGACTTCGTCGATCCACAGCACGCAGGGCGCGATGGTCTCCGCGAGGCGGAGCGCGCGCCGCGTGCGCTCCTCGGATTCGCCCACCAGGCTGCCGAAGAGCGCGCCCATGTCGAGCCGGACCAGCGGCAGCCGCCACAGGCCGCCGATCATCTTGGCGGTCAGGGACTTGCCGGTGCCGGGAATGCCGATCAGCGCGATGCCGCGCGGCGCGGGCAGGCCGTACTCGACGGCTTCGCGCGTGAAGGCGCGCTCGCGCAGCCGCAGCCATTCCTTGAGCACGCCGAGCCCGCCGACGTCCTCGGGCGTTTCCCCGATCGGATGGAAATCGAGCGCTTCGTTCTCGCGCAGGAGCTGCTTCTTCTCGGCGGTGACGAGCTCGATATCGCGGTCATCGAGGGTGCCGTCGGCGACGATCGCGCGCGCGAAGGCCCTCTGCGCCTGGGCCGCGGTCAGGCCGAGCGCGGCCGAGACCATCTTCTCGCGCCCGAGGCGCGTCAGGTCCACCTTGACTCCCGGCGTCTCCGCCAGCCGCGCCAGCACCTGTTCCAGTTCGGCCGCGCTGGGCAACGGCAGGTCGAGCACGACGGCCTCGTCGCGCAGCTCGGCCGGCAGCTTGGGCGCGGGCGCGATCACGAGCAGCGACTTGCGGCTGCGGCGCAGGCGCTGGGCCACGCTGCGCACCTTGCGCTTGACCACGGCGTTGCCCCAGCAGTCGTGGAAGTCCTTGAGCACGAAGAGCGCCTCGCCCTCCCAGCGATCGATCGCCTCGAGCGCGGCGAGCGGATCGCGCGCCGCCGGCAAGGTGGCGGGGGCGGCGGCGAGGCCGGCGAATCCGTCCGCCGCGTCCCAGGTCACGCACGGGCGGCGCGCCCGTTCGCACACGCCGCGCACGAGCGCCAGCGCCCGCTCCTCCTCCGCCGTCACCAGGAGGAGCAGCGTGAAACGCGCGCGCAAGTAGCTGTCGAGTTCGGCGTCGAGATCCATCGGGATCCTACTGGAAACCCAGGGGACAACTTCTTGATGGCGGATCATGATCCCGTCGATGGCCCGACCATGGCGGGCGACGTTTAGGCGTTTTGACGTTTAGGCGTTTGGGTCGGTTGAAAGCGCGGATCCAGCTCCAGCCCGCACCCCCTGGCGCGTTGGGTTTTGGGCTCACGCCCGACGTGGGTGATTCAAGCTGCGCAGTCGGGATTCAAACCTCCAAACCTCCAAACCTCCAAACCCCGAAACGTCGAAACCCCGCTCCCTCCCCGGCCCGACGGTAGCCCGCCGCCGCTCGTCCGGCCCCGAATCATCGCGGCGGCAACGTCGCGAGCAGTTCGCGCGCGGTCGGCGCGTACTCGGAGTCGCCGGCGGCGCGCAGGAGCTGGTCGAGGTCCACCGCGGCCTCGGCCGTGCGCCCCAGCGCGCGCGCGGCGAACGCGCGCCCGAGCAGGCTGTGCGCGTCGAGGGCGTCGAGTTCGAGGAGCCGGGAGAAGCTGTCGAGCGCGCCCGCGGCGTCGCCCGCGAGGAGCTGCCAGGTGCCGCGCACCGCGCGCGTGCCGTAGCGCAGCGGGTCGAGCGCGAGGGCGCGTTCCAGGTCGCGCAAGGCCGCCTCCGACTCGCCCGCGTCGCGCGCCGCGAGGGCGCGCAGCAGCAGCGCCTCAGGCGTTTCCCGGATCGCGAGCGATTGCGACGCCAGTGACAGCGACGCCTGCGCCTTGCCGTCGAGGTATTCGGCGAGCGCCTCGGCGTACAGGCCCTCCTCGGCGCGGCCGTCCTTGGCCAGGCGGCCGGCGTCGGCCCGCAGGTCCGCCGGCCCGGTCGTCGCCGCGGCCTCCGGGCCCGGCGTCGCGACCCGCACGACCGCGGTGCCCTCCGGGCCGACCCCGAGCCGCAACGGCCCGCCGAGCGCCAGCCGGGACAGGACCAGCGCGCTGCGCCGCATCCGCGCCTGCGTGGTGCTTTCGCGCAGACGCAACGCCTCCCCGAAGTCGTGCAGCGCGCGCTCCCAGCGACCCGACGCTTCGGAGCACCGTGCGCGTTCGCACCAGGCCTCGTCGAACTCCTCGTCGGTCCGGATGGCGCGCGTGAAGCCGCTCACCGCCTCCTCCAGCAGCGGACGCGCCTCCGCGGCCCGTCCCGCCACGAGCGCCGCCGTCGCGCGCTCCATCTGCCGTGTCGCCTCCTCCACGAAGGGGCGCGCCTGCCGGAAGCGCTGCGCCTTCTCCGCGACCGTCGCCTTCCCGACCGCGGCGATCAACTGGTCATGGTATTGCTTCCCCAGGTCGGCCACGCTGTTGGCCTTCAGGCGCAGCGCGGTGTCGCCCGGCCGCAGCGCCGCCGCGCGCTCGTAGCAGGTCGCCGCCTCCTCGTAGTGCCGGCGCACCGCCAGTTCGTCCCCCTGCTCGATCAGGCGCGTCGCCTCCCGCGCCGCCAGATGCGTGCGCCGCGCTTCATAACCGGTCCAGCCGGCGAGCGGCAGGGCGAGCGCGCACAACGCGATCGTGAAGGCCAGGTTCTTGCGCGCCTTGCGCAGCAAGCGGCCGCCGAGCCCGGCCGGGCGCGCCGCGATCGGCTCGCCCTCCAGGAAGCGCCCGATATCGTCGGCGAGCGCCTGGGCGCCGGCGTAGCGCTGCTCGCGGTCCTTTTCCAGCGCCTTGAGGATGATGGTCTCGACGTCGGCGTGCAGCCGCGGGTTCAGCTTCCGCGGGTGCACCGGGTCGCGATCCACGATCGCGTGCAGCACGTTGATGATCCCTTCGCCGGTGAACGGCTGCTGCCCGGTCCCCGCTTCATACAGGATAACACCGAGTGCGAAGACGTCCGCGCGCCCGTCGATGTCCTCCATCTTCCCGAGCGCCTGCTCCGGCGCCATGTAGGCGGGCGTGCCGAAGACCTGCCCGGGGCGGGTGATGTTGTGGCGCGTGGAGGTGTCGCGCGCGAGCCCGAAATCGGCGATGCGCGGCACGACCTTCTGCAGGCCGCCCGAGGGGTGCCGCTGTCCGATGCCGCTGCCGGCGCCGGCCGGGACGGCGGTTCCGCTGCGGAGCCCGGGCCCGCCCGGCGCGGCCCAGCCGAGGGCGGCGAGCGCGCCGCTGCCGATGCGCCCGCTCGCCGTGCCGCCCGCCGGCTCGTCGGCCGTCGCGGAGCGCAGGTTCGTCAGCAGGATGTTCTCCGGCTTCACGTCCCGGTGGATCACGCCCTGGTCGTGCGCGTAGGCCAGCGCCTCGGCGATCGGGCGCAGGTAGGTCAATGCCTGCACGACCTTCGCCGGCGGCGGCGGGGGCGGCGGAGCCGCAGGCGGCGTGGCCGGCGCGCCCGCCGCTGCGGTGGACGCGGCGCCGGCCGCTCCACCCTCCGCTGCGCCGCCGCCCGCGCCGGGTCCCCCCCCGCCCG
>JACRIP010000598.1 GCA_016220045.1 Planctomycetota bacterium | reverse complement strand
GGGGCGGCCGGGCGCGGCGCCGGGCTCGCCGGCATCGCGGCGAAGGACCTCCGCCTGCTCGGGCGCGACCGGACCTTCCTCGCCAGCACGCTGGTCGCGCCCCTCGCCATGCTCGGCATCCAGCTCTACATGAACCCCGAGTTCTTCGATCGCGCCTTCGTGGACCCGCGGCACATCGGCGCGCTCGCCTTCGGCCTCGCCGCCTACGTGCTGCTCTTCTCCGCCACCACGGTCCTGTCGGCCGAGGGTCCGGCGCTCTGGCTGCTCTACACCGTACCCCACCGCCTCGACCGCCTGCTGATCCGCAAGGCCGCGATGTGGTCAGGCTTTGCCCTGATCTACGCCCTGTGCGTGCTCGGCTACGGGGCCTGGGTGCGCGGCGTGGACCGCGGACTGGCGGTCGCCGCCCTGCTCGCCTGCGCCGGCATCCCGCTCTACGCGCTGATCGCGGGCGCACTCGGGGTCTTCGGCTGCGACCCCCAGGAAACCGAAGTCCGTCACCGGCTGCGCGCCGACTACATCTACCTGGGTATGCTCCTGGAAAGCCTGTACATCACCGCCTTCTACTCGCCGGGGTTCTGGTCGCGCCTCGGCCTCCTCGTGCTGCTTACGGCGCTCGCGCTCGCGCTCTGGCAGAAGGTCGCCCAGCGCCTGCCGTACCTTCTCGATCCGGTCGCCCAGCCCCCGGCCGCGCTCTCGCTCGCCGACGGCCTGATCGCCGCGCTCCTCTTCTTCGTCTTCCAGGGGCTCTTCGCCCTGACCGCGATCTCGGGCTTCGAGCTGGCGCCGGGACCCGCCCTGCTCTTCGCTTTCGCGGCGGCCGGAGCGACCGCCTTTCTGTCCGTGCTCTTCGTGCTCTGGAGGCATGGCGTGGTCGGGATCGCCGGCTCGCTCGGGCTTGGGCCGGGCGCGGGCTGGGGCCGCACGTTCGCGACCGGCGCGGCGTGGAGCATCCCTGCGGTGATCGCCGGAGGAACGTACATCTGGCTGACCGTGCACTGGCCGTGGCTCGCGGCGCAGGCGGCCGCCGCGCGGCAGGCGGGAGCGGGGTTCGGCGATCTGCTCGGGGAAATTCGGCCGTGGCTGGTGGGCGTGATCGTCATCGCCGCGCCGCTCTGCGAGGAGGCGATCTTCCGCGGCATGATTTTCAAGGGGCTGCGCGCAAGCTTCGGCCTGGGCGCGTCGGTGCTGCTGAGCGCGGCGATCTTCGCCGTGGTCCACCCGCCGCTCAGCGTCGCCCCCGTTTTCGTGCTGGGCATGTGCACGGCGCTCGCCTTCGAACGCGCGCGGTCGCTGGCGGCGCCGATCGTGGTGCATGCGCTGTACAACGCCGTGGTGGTGTGGCTGCAGGGGTAGGGAGGATCCGGGGGGGATGTGGATTCGGGAGGGATGTGGTGGCGCCACATACCCCCACCCCGCCCTCCCCCGCTGCGGCGGGGGAGGGGGGGCGTCGACGTCCGCACCCGCCGCCGCCCCCCCCCCCTCCGCCCGCGTCGGCGGCTACTTCTGCGCCGCGAGGGCCTTGGCCTTCCGCGCCAGCTCCAGGAACTCCTTGCGGTAGCCCGTGCGGTCGGCGCCGAGGCTGGAGCCCGCGATCTCGGTGATCGCGTCCCAGGTCAAGCCCGCCGCGTGCTCGGAGTGCCTCAGGAGCATTCCGTAGCCCGCGACCGCGGCCGCGAAGCGGAAGTCGCCGGTGGCCCGGTCGAAGGCGTTGTCGGCGTCGGAGAGCGGGAAGGTCATGAGCGCGCTGGTGTCGCCGTCCGGCTGCTTGTAGCGCAGCTTGACGGTGCAGGTCTCGCCGGAACCCGCGCCCGGGGCGGGGGCCGGCGCGGCGGCGGCCGCCGGCTGCGGCGCGTACTTGAGCGGATCGACCGACGCGGCGGCGCCGGCGGGCAGGGCGACCCCGGCGGGCACGATCTCGTAGAGCGCCGTCACCGTGTGGCCCGCGCCGATCTCGCCCGCGTCCTTGCGGTCGTCATTGAAGTCCTCCTTGGCCAGCAGGCGGTTCTCGTAGCCGAGCAGGCGGTAGGCGGAGACGCGCGCCGGGTTGAACTCGATCTGCACCTTCACGTCCTTGGCGATCGTGATCAGCGTGCCCGCCATCTGCTCGACCATGACCTTGCGCGCTTCGTTCAGGGAATCCACGTAGGCGTAGTTGCCGTTGCCCTTGTCGGCGAGCCGCTCCAGCATGTCGTCCTTGTAGTTGCCCATGCCGAAACCGAGCACGGTCAGGAAGATGCCCGATTTGGCCTTGTCCTCGATGAGGCGCAGCAGGTCGCCGCGGCTGGTGAGGCCGACATTGAAGTCGCCGTCGGTGGCGAGGATGACGCGGTTGGTGCCGCCCGAGATGAAGCCGGCGCGGGCGGTGTCGTAGGCCAGGCTGATGCCGGAGGCGCCGTTGGTCGAGCCGCCGGCGTGCAGGCGCTCCAGGGCGCCGAGGATCTCCTGCTTGCGGTCGCCCGCGGTCGGCGGCAGCACGACGCCCGAGGCGCCCGCGTAGACCACCATCGAGACCCGGTCGTTCTCGGTGAGCTGGTTGACCAGGAGGCCGAGGGCGGATTGCAGGAGCGGCAGCTTGTTCGGATCGGACATCGAGCCGGAGACATCGAGCAGGAAGACCAGGTTCGAGGGCGGACGCCTGGCGAGGTCGATTTCGCGGCCCTTCATGCCGACGCGGATCAGGCGGTGCTTGGACTGCCAGGGGCAGGAGGCGACTTCGAGGTGGACGGCGAAGGGGGTCTTGGCGTCGGTCGGGGCTGCGTAGTCGTAGGGGAAGTAGTTGACCAGCTCTTCGAGGCGGACGGCGTCAGGCGGCGGCAGCATGTTGCCGGTGAGGAAGCGGCGGACGTTGGCATAGCTGGCGGTATCGACGTCGATGCTGAAGGTGGAGAGGGGGTTATCGCCGACGGCGAGGAAGGGGTTTTCGAAGATGCGGTCGTAGCCTTCGGTATTGTGGCCGTCGTCCGGGGCGGGCGACTCGGTGGGGGCGCCGGAGCCGGCGGGCGGTCGGGCGGGGGCGAGACGCCCCGCGCCGGGGGCGAGCGCAGCGCGGAGCACGGCCTGGCTGGTGGAGTTCTGACTGAGGTAGCCCCGCGTCAGCGGAGCCCCGGCCACGCCGGGCGCGGGCGGGGTGGTGGGCGCGAGGCCTGCGACTCCGCCGGCGCGGTCGTAGACTTCGGTGAATTCGGCCTGCGCGGCGGGCCTACCCGTGCCGATGGCGGCGGTGGTGGGCTCGCGGCGAGGGCCGCTGAGCGTGGGCAGGGCGACGGCGACGAGGAGGGCGGCGGCGACGCCCGTGACGGCGATCTTGCCGAAGAGACCCAGGAGGCGGCCGCGCGGCGCGACCACCCGGAGATTGGCGGGTGCGGCCGAGGCGGCCAGCCGGGCGCGCTGGTCGTCGGTCAGGCCGGGGCCGGGTTCGGCGGCGAGGGCTGCCTTCAGGGAGTCACCCTGGCTGCGGATGGCGGCCACGCGGGCGGCGAAGGCGGGTTCGGCGGCGGCGCGGCGGGCGAGGGCGGCCTGTTCTTCGCCGTCCAGTTCGCCGAGCGCGAAGGCGGTGACTTTCCAGTCTTCCGGTTCGGGATTCATGATATCGCTCCTTGGCGGTGTTGGTTGCGGGGGAGGGGGGAGAGCCGGGCGCATGGATCAGGCGTTGGCCGGAGCCGCGGCGTCGGTGCGATCGGCTTCGCCGCGCAGGCGGGCCAGGGCGCCGTGGAGGAGCACGCCGACGTGGTTGACGGTGAGGCCGGTGACGGCGGCGATTTCCTTGTAGCGCAGGCCCTCCTGGAAGCGCAGGCGGACGACCTCCTGTTCCTTGGCGGGGAGGCGGGCGAGGAGCCGGCGGGCCTGTTCGGCCTCCTCGCGGGCGGCGGCCGCGGCCTCGGGCGCGGGGGCCGGGCTCGGCTGGGCGGCGAGCGCCGCGGAATCGGTCGTTTGCATGTGCGACTCCTTTCGCGCCCGGTCGATCGCGCGCGTGCGGCACACCGTGAAGAGCCACGGTGCGGGCCGGTGGCGATCGACGGTCGGGGCGTGTCGGACGAGTTCGAGGAAGGTTTCCTGCACGGCGTCGCGGGCGCGCTCCAGGTCGCCGGTCAGGGACAGGGCGTAGCGCACGAGCGGCCGCTCGAACGCATCGACGGTCGCGCGGAGCCAGGTGGACGTGTCGTCGGCTGCCATGGGACCTCGACGGGTAGGTGCGCTGCGTTTCCCAGGACTACGGACGGGGGCGCGGTTTCTTAGGAAGAATTTGCGAAAAACGGTGCGTGCCGCGGGGCCTGATCGCGCGCGCGCCCAGGCGGTGGGCGGTGCGGGGAGCTACCCGGCGCCCAGATCCGCATGGCGGCCATTCTAGCGCGGAGTCCGGCTGATCGCCAGCGGCGGCCGGGGGGCAGGGGCGAGCCGAACCTTGACGCCGGGCCGCAACCGCGCAATACTCGTCGCCGCAGCGAGGGGCGTAGGGTGACGCGTGGCCGACTGCATGGCAAGGGGGGCCGGGACCGTTGGGCAATCGGGGAGTACCCGCACATGATGACGTCGCAGACTTCCTGGTATGGGTGGTGGAGATCGCGGAACTCGCGGGCTTGTAGGGGCGGGCCTTGTGCCCGCCCCATGGTGGCATGGCTGACAACCGTTCCTGGATTGGCCACGATGGGGCGGCCACCAGGGCCGCCCCCACAAAACGGATCTCGCCCGGCGCAGCGCGCGGGACCCGGCGCGGCAGGCTTGCGACCGCCCCAACTGCCGGTTCGAACTCCTCGGCCCGCCAGCGGCCGCCGCGGCCGTACGGCCCTGCTGGCCGCAGGCGCGCTCCTCGCCTGGGCGGTCGGCTGCCTTCGCGCCGGCGCCGCCGACTCCGGCTGGGTCACCGTCGCAGCCGTCGCGGAAAACCGTCGCGTCACCGTCGTCCTGGCGGTGCCGCGCGTGACCACCGACCGCCTGCGCGTCGTCATCACGCGTCCGTCCTGGCGGGCCGGCGCCGATTGCGCCCGGCTCGGGGAGATCGAGCTGTTCGGACCGATCGGCAAACTGGCCATCGCCGCCGTGACCGCCGACTCGACGATCGAAGGATACGAGGTCGCGGACCTCACGGACGGCGACCGCCGCTTCGCCGAAGGCGACGCCGGCCGCCGCGGCTGGGCCTCGGTACGCGCCCCGGCCGGCCGCCCCCGCACCCTCGAGATCGCGCTCGCCGCGGCCGCCGAGATCGACGAAATCCTGCTTGCGGGCGCCGCCCCGGAGCTCGATCGCCTCGCGGCGTTCGAAATCTCGGCGCCGCGGCGGGCCGTGGACGCCGCGCGCGCCCCCGCCCCCGAACCCCCGCTCCCGCGCCGCGAGCCCCTCGGCGAGTTCGCCCCCAGCTTCTACTGGACCGCGCACGAAGAGGACTTCCGCGGCGCCGCCGAAGCCGTCGTGCTCCTGGCGGACGGCAGCGAACTCGGGCGTTTCCCGGAGTCCTTCGCGCGGGCGCTCCGTCTCGAGGGCTCCGGCCGGCTGCGCGACGGTCGCGTAGTCAACGTCGCGGGCGCGGCGGGCCGGTTCGCCGTCGTGGACGCGGCGTACGGCATGGGCGTACAGGGATTTCACCTGATCCCGTTCCGCTCGCTGGCGGTCGATCGCGCGGTCCTGCCGATCGGCACGCGGCTCTACCTGCCGGCGACGCGCGGCGTGGAGCTGCCGGACGGCACGCGCCACGACGGCATCTGGTACGCGCACGACGTGGGCAGCGCGATCAAAGGCCGGCGCCTCGACCTCTTCATCGGCCGCAAGGCGGTGCAGGGGGCCTGGGAGAAGGGCGGCGTGAAGCACCTGGCGCCGCTGGCGGTGTATCGGGTGAAAGACTGAGGCGGGGGGAAGTCGGGCCGTGGCACGCAGGCGGCTCCCGCGCCTAGGGCAGGTCGAGGCGCCAGCCATCGACCTCGTAGCGCAGCGGCAGGCGCTCGCCGGCGTCCGCTCCGGCGCCGGCCGGGCGCCAGATGACGTTCACGCGTTCGGCGTGCTCGGCGTTCGGTTCCACGCGCAAGAGCGTGCCGCCCTCGAGGCGCGGCACGTAGCGCGCGGAGGCGCGTGCGGTCGGCCCGGACTCGGCGGGCGCCTGCGCGGTGACGGCGATGAAATACTCGCGGGGGGCGGTGGATTTCCAGTGCTCCGGGTCGAGGCCGAAGAAGCGGGCGAGGGCGGCGCGCTCCTCGGGGGGCGCGGAGTTGATGCGCTCGACCAGGAAGGTCCACTCGGTGCCGATCGCCTGGCGGCGCGGCGCGGCGAAGAGGTCGAAGAGGGCGCCCCAGTCGCGTTCGGCGACGGCGGACTGGGCGGCGGCGAAGGCGCGCTCGGGCGAGGCGAGAGGGGCGCCCGGTCCCCAGCGCAGCCAGGCGACGAGGGCGAGCGCGAGCACCGGCGCGACGAGGCAGGCGGCCGAAAGCGCCCGCGCCGAGCGGGGCAGGGCGGCCATCTCGGCCGTGAGCGCGGCCCGTTCCCCCTCCAGCGCGGCGATCGCGGCCTTGAGCGCGTCCAGCCGGGCGAGCGGCGCGGCGAGCTGGTCCGGGTGCGCGCGCAGCTCATACAGCTTCTGCCCGAGCTGGACGAAAAGGGGCGCGCGACGCGCCTCCAGGTCCTCGAGGTCGGCGCGGCGCAACTCGATCTGCTCGCGGTAGGAGCGCGCCTGGGCGTCGAGGTCGCCGAGGGTCTTGTCGCGTTCGGCGGCCAGGCGATCGTGCTCGGCGCGGGCGGCGGTCTCCTGCTCGCGCAGCGGGGCGAGCTCCGCCGCGGTTTCGCGGACGCGCTGCGCGGCCTTCTCGATGCGGGCGGCGGCGGCGGCGAGGTGGCGCGCGGTTTCGAGCGGATCCGGCCCCGGCCGCGCGGGCGCGTCGGCGTTCGCCGAGCGGGGCGCGGCCGGCGCGGCGGACGCGACCCCGGCCGCGCGCCGCGGCGCGGCCTCGGTCTCGAACCGCATGCGTTCGCCCTCGGCGTCGGCGCCGGCGGCTTCGGTCGCGTTGATCCGTTCGGCGAGTCTGGCCAAGGTTTCCGTGTTGCGTTCGAGGAGCGCCTCGAGGCGCGCCGCAGTTTCCTGGCGCCGGCCCTCGAGATCGACGACGAGCGCCTCGGCGCGGGCGATCTCGGCCTCGGCGACCTTCTGTTTGACGTCGAGGTCCGCGAGCGTGACCGTGTGAGGCGGGCAGTCGAGGCCGGGACCGGTCGTCCACGCGACGCGTCCGAAGTCGGCATGTTCGCGGTCGCAGGCACGGCGGCGCAGCGTCAGGCGGGCGGCGGCGCGGCCGGAGCGGAACCCGGCGCGCAGGTGACGGGCGGACTGGCCGAGCAGGAGCAGGAGGCGAGCGGCGGCGGCGCGCAAGCGGTTGGGCGTGCGATCAGGTGTGTCCATGAGTGGCGAGCTCGCGGGGGCCGGGGGCGACCGCGCGCGACGCGCGCCGCGCGGTGGGGAGTGAGGAGAGGGGCGGGATTCTAGCAGCGCCGCCGAAAAATGGCAAGGTGATTGGGTGATTGGGTGATTGGGTGATTGGGTGATTGGGTGATTGGGTGATTGGGTGATTGGGTGATTGGGTGATTGGGTGGGCGCGGGGAGAACCTCGTGCCCGGAGCCGTAATCACCCGATCACCCAATCGCTCAATCACCCAATCGTCGTTCACACTCTGCGGCGCCCGCCGCCGTCGGCATCGCCCGCCGGAGAATCTGCGGGCTTGCGGCCGGCGGGGTCTTCCCGGTAGGATGCAGGGGTTCGGTTCTCCACTCGGAAAGGCAGGTCGATGAGCACCCCTCGGGTTCTGCTGGGTTCGGCCGTCGTGGCGACGGCACTTCTCGCCGGATGTTGCCATGCCAGCGCGCAGGAGCCGCCCCCCGCCGACGCGGCGGGCGCGAGCGAGGGCGATACGGTCGTGCTCGATCGTGGGCTGCGCCTCTTCGCGAAGGAAGGGCGGCTCGAAGCCCAGGGGGTGATCTGTCTCCAGCGCGGCCTGCTCGAACTCTACGGATGCGGCCAGGGGGGAAAGGACCACGAGAGCATCATGGCCTTCCCGTTCCGCGCGCAGCAGCTTCAGCTCGGCCTGATCCTGCTGGGTCTACGGGATAAACATGAACTGGGCACGGGCGGCGGCCCCAAGTACCAGGGCGATCCGGCCCGGCCGGTAGGCGATCGCGTGCTCCTCCTGATCGAGTGGACGGGCCCGGACGGCAAGACGGAGAGCCGGCGCGCGGAAGACCTGGTGCTCGACCGCAAGACCGGGCAGTCGGCGCCGCGCGTGGGCTGGGTGTTCGCGGGGTCGGAGTTCGCGGACGAGAAGGACCCGGGGACCGGCGAGCCCACCGGCCGCAAGCTCTACCTGGCCAATCGCTACAAGGTTTACATCGCGATCCAGCATGACCCGACCGCGGTGCTCGACTATCCGCTCGATGCCGGCGCCAACTGGGCGGCGGCGCGCTTCTTCTGTAACGACAAGGTGATTCCCCCGGCCGGGACCAAGGTCAAGCTGATCGCGCGCGCGCCGACCGCGGAGGAAACGGCGGAGATGGAAAAGCTCGAGCAGGAGGCGGTGGAGGCGGCGGCCAAAGAGGCGAAGGACGAGGCCGCGCGCCTGGCCAAGGAGGCGGCTGAACGGGCGGCGCGGGAGGCGGGCGCGGGGTCGTGAGCGCGCCGGAAAAGATGGCCGCCGAACACACCGAGAGGATTGCTTGAATGCGCCGGGGGCGATCCGCTGCCGGTCGAGGCCCAGGATCCCCCAAACGCGCTCGGCGGCTCGCCGCGGCCAGGCCGTAGCCGCAGGCCCTGCGCCCAGTCAAAAAAAAGCGTCTCTCGGTGTGTCCCGTGTGTTCGGTGGCTATCGACTCCGCCTTCCCCCCTTCCGCCCCCTTGCCCATCCCGCCGCTCCCCCCCGTCCCCCGTCCCCATCCCCTACCCGCGCCCGCGCCCGCCCTCACGTCAGCGCGAGCCCGCCGCCGCCGGCCACCGGAAGGAGCGCGCCCGTGATGTAGCCCGCCGGTTCCGAGGCGAGGAACAGCACCGCCGCGGCGACCTCCTCGGGACGGGCCGCGCGCTTCAGGGGAATGCCCGAGGTCATGGTCTTCCAGGTCTCCGCGCCCGCCGCGCTGCGCGCGCGTCGGGTCTCGACGAGACCGGGCAGGACCATGTTGGCGGTGATGCCGAAACGCGCGAGCTCGACGGCGAGCGAGCGAGTCAGTCCCACCAGGCCGGCCTTCGCCGCCGCG
>JACRIP010000597.1 GCA_016220045.1 Planctomycetota bacterium | reverse complement strand
GTCGTGGCCCCCGTCTTCGTGGCCCTTCGTGGTCACGCTTGGTGGCCCTTCGTGTTCCCGTCGTCTCTTCGTGGTCCTTTCCTCCGTCTTCGTGGCCCTCTCGTTTCCGCTTGCGCGCCCGCGGGACTCGGGATATCCTCCGCGCGGTCTCCACGCGCCCCCCGCCGGCTCGCGTTGCCGCCCTCACCGTCCGGAGAAGATCGTGACCACCGCCGTCGAGCTTTCGGTCGTCATCCCGGTCTACAACTCCGCGGCGATCTTTCCCGAGTTGTACCGCCGCCTGAATGCGGCCCTGGCGGGGGCGGTTTCCTCCTTCGAGATCGTGGCCGTCTGCGACGGCTGCCGCGATGCCTCCTACGACGTGATCGCGCGCACCGCGGCGACCGACCCGCGCGTGCGGGGGATCGACCTGTCGCGCAATTTCGGCCACCAGGCGGCCGTGACCGCGGGGCTCGACGCCGCCGCCGGGACCTGGGTCGGCGTCATCGACGACGACCTCGAGGATCCGCCGGAAGTCCTCGCCCAGATGCTCGCGCAGGCGCGCACGGGGTTCGACGTCGTATACGGTATTCGCCGTAGCCGCCGGCGCGCCCTGCCGTACCGCATCCTCTACCGGGTCTTCTACCGGGTGCTCGGCCTGATGGTGGACATCCGCATCCCCCACGACGCGGGGGACTTCTGCGTGATGAGCGGACAGGTGGTCCGGGTGCTCCGGTCCTTGCCCGAGAGCAACCGCTACCTGCGGGGCCTGCGCGCCTGGTCGGGCTTCCGCCAGACCGGGCTCGAATACGACCGGGAGGCGCGCGCCGCCGGCGAGTCGGGCTATACGCTGCGCCACTACGTGCGGCTGGCGCTCGACGCCATCTTCTCCTTCTCCTACCTGCCGCTCAAGCTGGCCTCGATCGCCGGCATCACGATCGCGCTTGTCAGCTTCGCGATCGGCGCCTGGGTCGTGTGGGCCAAGCTCCAGGGGGAGATCCGCGACGTTCCGGGCTGGGCCTCGGTTTTCGTCGCCGTGCTTTTCTTTTCGGGAATCCAGTTGCTCGGCATCGGCATCATCGGCGAGTACGTCGCGCGGATCTACGACGAGGTCAAGCGGCGTCCCACCTACGTCGTGGCCCGGCGCACGGGCGAATTTGGAGCAGCGCGCGATGGCGGATCGGTCGGCTAGCTATGCGGGGGCGCGCGTCCTGGTCACCGGCGGACTGGGGATGATCGGGAGCACGCTGGCGCACCGGCTGGTGCCGCTGGGCGCGCGGGTCACACTGGTGGACGCGTGCATCGAGCCCTACGGCGCCAACCTGTTCAACCTGGAGGGCATCCGCGAGCGCGTCGCGGTGAACATCACGGACATCCGCGACCGGGAGTCGATGAAGACGCTGGTCAAGGGCCAGGACGTGGTCTTCAACCTGGCGGGACAGGTGAGCCACAACGACAGCCTGGAGAACCCCTACCTCGACGCGGAGATCAACTACATCGGACACCTGAACGTCCTGGAGTGCCTGAGGCGGAACAACCCGCGGGCGGTCGTGGTGCACGCCGGCTCGCGCCTGCAGTTCGGCCGCATCGACCGGACGCCGGTGGACGAGAGCCATCCGCTGCGGCCCAAGACGCCCTACGCGCTCCACAAGACGGCGGCCGAGAACCTGTACCTCTTCTACGCGGAAATCCACCGCCAGCCCTGTATCTGCTTCCGCATCGCCAACCCCTACGGTCCGCGCTCGCAGATGCGGCACTCCAAGTACTCGATGATCAACTGGTTCCTGCGCCAGGCGATGGAGGACAAGCCGATCAAGGTTTTCGGCGACGGGGAGCAGATCCGGGATTACATCTATGTCGAGGACCTGGCCGAGGCGCTGCTGGCGGCGGCGGCGACCCCGGAATGCCGGGGGCAGGTGTACAACGTCGGCAGCGGCGTCGGGTCGAAGTTTCGCGACATGGTGCGGACGATCGTCGAGGGCGTCGGGGCGGGCCGGGCGGAGCACGTGCCCTGGCCGCAGGACTACGTCAACGTCGAGACCGGCGACTACGTGACCGACACTCGGAAGCTGTGCGCCGCGACCGGGTGGCAGCCCCGGACCGGCCTGACGGAAGGCGTGCGCCTGACCATCGAGTACTACCGGCGTCACCGGGCGCAGTACTGGTAGCGCCGGAGCGCCGTCGATCCCCCTTTCCGCCGGGCGCATGCGATGTCCGAGTCCGCGCCGCCGTCTCCCGCCCCGGTCCCGCCCGCGCCGAATCCCCCCGGTGCGGTCGCCGCCGCGCGGGCGCCGGCGCTGGCGGCAATCCTGGGCTGGGGAGCGGCGGCGATCGGCGGGTTGCTCCTCCTCACGGCCCATGACCTGATCCTCCTTCGCCTGCTCCCGGCCGCGGAGCGCAGCGAGCCCGACGCGCTCCGCCTGCACGCCTGGGCCTACCTCGCCGCGGCGCTCGCCGGCCTGGCGTTGGCCGCGGGCGCGGAACGGTGCGCCGGGTCCGCGGGCGCGCTGGCGGCCCGCGTCGGCGCGTGGCTCTGCGCCGGTCATCTCCTGATCTTTCTCGCCCTCGGCCTGCCGTCCCTCGTGCTCTTCCTGCCCTACCTCCTGCTCGCCCCGGCGCTGCGCGTTCTCGGCTTCGGCCGCCTGTCCGCCGCCGACCCGGACGCCGGGCTCGCGCCCACGCCGGCGGCCGGTCCCGGCCCGCTTCTCCTCCTCGGGGTCGGCGCCGCGTACCACGGGTTCATCCTCTTCTCGCTGCCGCCGCTCATCACCGGCGATTCCTGGTGCAACCTCTGGGAGCCGGCGCTGCTGGAAGTCACGCCCTACGGCTATCACCATACTCCGCTCTACGCCGACGTGGTCAAGTTCTTCGCCGCCGATCCGACGCTGCTGCAGGGATTCACGCTGATCGTGACGTTGCAGCACCTGGCGATCGTCGGCTGCGCGCTCGTCGCGGAACGGCTGGTGCGGCGCGAGACGGGCAGCCGGGCGGCCGCGGCGATCGCCGGCCTGGCGCTCGTGCTCGACAACCAGCTCGCACTCTCCGCCCAGAGCGTGCTGACGGAGACGCTGGCGACGGCGCT
>JACRIP010000603.1 GCA_016220045.1 Planctomycetota bacterium | reverse complement strand
CGGCACGCCGGCGCGCAAGGTCTCGGGTGTCGACCCGAATCGCGTGGCGCTCCTGCTGGCGGTGCTGGAGCGGCGCGGCGGGCTGCACATCGGCATGGAGGACGTGTTCGTGAGCGCGGCCGGCGGGGTGGAGATCGACGAGCCGGCGGCGGACCTGGGGATCGCGGCGGCGATCGCCTCGAGTTTTCGCGACCTGCCGGGTCCGGCGTCCACCGTATGGGTGGGGGAGGTCGGGCTGGGCGGGGAAGTGCGCGGGGTGTCGCAGCTCGGGCAGCGGCTGGCGGAGGCGGCGCGGCTGGGCTTCGCGCAGGCGGTGGCGCCGGCGGAGGCCTGCGCCGGGCTCGAGCTGCCGCGCGGGCTGCGCGTGCTGCCGGTCGCGACCGTCCACGACGCGTTGGAGCACCTCGCATGATGGCGGCCTCCTCCTTTCCCGCCCGCCGCGCGGACCGTCCGCTGCTCCTGGCGTGCCTGCTCGGCGCGACGGCGGCGGTCGCCCTCGCGCTCTGGCTGCGCCCTGACCCGCGCGGCTTCGGCACCCACGAGCAGCTCGGGCTCCTGCCCTGCGGCTTCAAGCGCGTCACCGGCCTGCCCTGCCCGACCTGCGGCATGACGACGAGTTTCGCGCTGCTGGCGCGCGGCCGGCTCGCCGCCGCCGCCGACGTCCAGCCCTTCGGCGCCTTCCTCTTCCTCGCCACCATCGGCGCCGGCCTCCTCTCCGCCGCCGAACTCTTTGCGCGCTACCCGTTCCTCGACCGGCTGGCGGCCGTGCGTTGGCGCTGGTTCGGGCCCCTGCTCGCGGCCTGCTTCTTCCTGGCGTGGGGGTGGGCGTGCGCGCGAGCCGCGGGCATCGTCGGGTGAGAAGGGCGGCGCTTGCCAACCCACCCCCCGCCGGTGTACATTCCCCGACGTCGTCAGGACGGCCGCGTGCGACACGGGCGAGGACCCGGCGCAGGTGACTGCCGGGGGGTTGCATGCCCGTTCTTGCATCTCGACCGAACCGGCCATACTCAGCGAAGCCACTGCCTTCGTCGTGCTCGTATCTCGTACTCGTACTCGTACTCGAACGCCCAGGGCATTCGAGTACGAGTACGAGTACGAGATACGAGTACGATGGAGGCCAAGTCGCTGATGCGTGCGGGCGGTACGGTCGGGATGCAGGTCCGGACCTGCACCCTGGCGGGGGGTTGTAGATTGACTTCCGGCGACTCCTCTGGTATATCGCCCCGTCCCCATGCCGCACGGCGGCCCGGCGCACCCCACTCGGCCGACGGCCTCAACCCCGGAGTCTGACCGATGAACCTCCTCGAGAAAATCGAAAAAAAAACTGCCCGCGTGGGCATCATCGGCCTGGGCTATGTCGGCCTGCCGCTGGCGCGCGTCTTCTGCGAAGGCGGGTTTCAGGTGGAGGGGTTCGACATCGACCCGGCGAAGGTCGAGGCGCTGCGCGCGGGGCGCTCGTACATCAAGCACATCGCGTCGGAGAAGGTCGCCGAGCTGGTGCTGACGCGGCGGGTCTTCACGGCGACGACCGATTTCGCGCGGCTGCGCGGCGTGGACGCGATCATCATCTGCGTGCCGACCCCGCTCAACCGCTGGCGCGAGCCGGATCTCTCGTACATCGAGAAGACGGCGGAATCGATCACCCCGCACCTCGCGACCGGGCAGCTCGTGATCCTGGAGAGCACGACCTATCCGGGCACGACCGACGAGGTGGTGAAGCCGATCCTGGAGAAGGGCGGCAAGCGCGCGGGGATCGACTTCCTGCTCGCCTTCTCGCCCGAGCGCGAAGACCCGGGCAACCCCAATTTCTCGACCGACCGCATCCCCAAGGTGGTGGGGGGCTACGATGCGGCCTCGGCGGCGGCGGCCGAAAAGCTCTACGGCAGCGTCGTGGTTCGGGTAGTCCCCGTATCCAGCACGCGCGCGGCCGAAGCGGTGAAGCTGCTGGAGAACATCTACCGCTGCATCAACATCGCGATGGTGAACGAGCTCAAGATGCTCTTCACGCGCATGGGGCTCGACGTGTGGGAAATCATCGCCGCGGCCTCGACCAAGCCCTTCGGGTTTTCGCCCTTCTATCCGGGTCCCGGCCTGGGCGGGCACTGCATCCCGATCGACCCGTTCTATCTGACCTGGAAGGCGCGCGAATTCGAGTTCCCCACGCGCTTCATCGAACTGGCCGGCGAAATCAACGCGGGGATGCCGCTCTGGGTGGTGGGGCGGGTGATGGACGCGCTGAACGAGCGGCGGCAGACGCTCAACGGCGCGCGCATCCTGCTGCTGGGCGCCGCGTACAAGCGGGACGTGGACGACGCGCGCGAGTCGCCGGCGCTCAAGATCATCGAACTCCTGGAAGCGCGGGGCGCCCAGGTCGCGTACAATGATCCGCACATCCCGCGGCTGCCGAGTTTCCGCGAGTACCCGCACCTGAAGCGCATGGAATCGCAGGCGCTAACGCCGGACCTGCTGGGCGCGACCGATTGCGTGGTGATCGCGACCGACCACGCGGCGTACGACTATCAATGGATCGTGGACCATTCCCGGCTGGTGGTCGATTCGCGCAACGCGACGGCCAAGGTGACCCGCAACCGCGACCGCATCGTGAAGGCGTAGGACCGTGGCGGAACATCCCCTGCAGTACCTGACCCCCGAGGACCGGGACCGGCTGGCCGATGGCGCGGTCCGGTTCGTGTACGAGAAGGACGCCGTGATCCTCCCCGAGGGCTCGCGGCGCGAGTGTCTGTACTTCGTGCGCCGCGGCCGGCTGCGCATTCACCGGCTGCAGATGGGGCAGTCGGCGGTGATTGCGACGCGGGGTCCGGGCGAACTCTGCGGCGAGATGTCCTTCATCGAGAACCAGGAGGCGAGCGCCTCGCTGATCTCGGACGGCGAGGTCGAAGTCGACGTGGTGGACGGCGCCTACGTGCAATCCCTGATCGAGCGCGACCCTGGGTTCGCCGCGCGGTTCTACCGGTCGCTGGCGCTGGCGCTGTCGCGCAAGCTGCGGCAGATCGGCAACGTCTGAGGGCGCGGAGCGGCCGGAGGGAGCCGAGGGCGCGGAGAGGTCGGAGGGCGCGGAGAGGGGGAGAGCGGGGAGAGGGGATCGAGGGGAGAGGGGATCGAGGGGTTAAGAGAGAGTCGGGAAGACGGACGGAACCACAGAGGCACAGAGGCACAGAGACGACGGAACGGAGGCGGAGCGCGAGGGCTGGAGCGGCGCCGCGGCGCCGCCCCAGCCCTCGCGCTCCGCCTCGTCGTCGTCTCTGTGTCTCTGTGCCTCTGTGGTTTCGTCCGTCTCCTCGCAGCACCCCATCCCTTGCGCATCCCTCTCGTCCCCCCGAGGACCACCCGATGCCCCTGACCGGCAAGCGCATCCTGATCACCGGCGGGGCCGGCTTCATCGGCACCCACCTCGCCGAACGCCTGTGCGCGGACAATCAATTGGTCCTGCTCGACAGCTTCCGCCGCGACTCGCTCGCCGCGACGCCCGGGCTGGCGACGCACCCGCACGTGACCGTGGCGACCGCGGACGTGCTCGACCCCGCCGCCCTCGCGCCCGCCTTCGAGGGCGTCGACGTCGTCCTCCACCTGGCGGCGATCGCCGGCGTGTCCAGCTACTACAGCGAATCCCTGGCTACCTTGCGGGTCAATATCCTGGGCACGGCCAACGTCTGCGCCGAGGCGGCGCGCCGGCGCGTCGCGCAGCTCGTGCACTTCTCGACCAGCGAGATCTTCGGGCCGGACGCCAACGGCGTGGACGAGGAGTCGCCGGCGCGCATCGGGCCGGTCTCGGAGCGCCGCTGGGTCTACGCCACGAGCAAGCTCGCGGGCGAGCACTTCGCCCTGCGCACCGGCGAGAGCGCGGGGCTCCGCGCGGTCGTCGTCCGCCCCTTCAACGTCTACGGCCCGCGCCAGACCGGCGAGGGGGCGATCAGCAACTTCTGCGCGGCCGTGGTCGCGGGCAAGCCGCTCACGGTCTACGGCGACGGCTCCCCGGTCCGCGCCTGGTGCTACGTGGACGATTTCGTCGCCGCCGTGCTGGCGATCCTCGACCGCCCCGACGCCACGACCGGGCAGGCCTTCAATCTCGGCAACCCGGACGCGGTCGAGACCACGCTCGGCCTCGCCCGGCGCGTGCAACGGCTCGCGCACGGGGCGGAGCTGCGCTTCGAGGAGGTCGCCCGGGCCGAAGTGCGCGCGCGCGTGCCGGTGATCGAGCGGGCGCGGCGCGTGCTCGGGTGGACCCCGCAGATCGACCTGGACGAAGGCCTGCGCCGCACGCTGGCGTGGTACCGGTCGAGGGGCCGGGCATGACGCAGGTCGCGGTGATCGGCATCGGCAAGATGGGCCTGCCGCTGGCCTGCGCGCTGGCGGAACGCGGCGCCGACGTGACCGGGTGCGACATCAACCCGGAGGCGGTGGCG
>JACRIP010000596.1 GCA_016220045.1 Planctomycetota bacterium | reverse complement strand
GAGCTGGGACCGGGTAGCCCTTCTTCTTCAAGCCGGAGAAGAAGCGCAGGGCGTCGGCGGTCATGTGCGGCTCGCTGGGCCGGGCGTTGCGCGCGGTGGCGGTCCAGGACCAGCCGCCATCGTCGTTCTGGGTGACGGCAAGGTGTTCGGCGAGGGCGAAGAGGCGGGCTTCGAGCCGGCGGCGGTCGCCGGCCGCGCCGCGCCCGGTGGCGTCGAGGTAGTCGAGGACCGCGAGCAGGGTGAGGCCATCGGCGGCCGCCCCGCCGCGGGCGAGGTAGGCGCCGGCGCCGCCGAGCGCGGCCACGTCGCGGCCACCGCGCGGCAGGCCGGGGTCGTCGGCGAAGTCGATGCCGGCGAGGTCGAGCAGCGTGCGATCCGGGGAAGCCCCGAGCACGATGCGGAGCGCGCGGCGGGCGTAGTCCTTGGCCGGCAGCTCCAGCGTCTCGGTGCGGTCCATCGACTCGATGCCGCCGGCGCCGCGCCGCAATTCCGTGCCCCAGGGCTCGACGGGCACCGTGCGCGTCAGCGCGTCGATCTCGGATTCCTTCTGCGCCGACGGGATCGCGCCGGTGAGCGTGAAGCGGGCCTCGCGCGCGTCGCCGGTCTCGGCCCCCGCGGGGACGGCGATGACGAACTCGACCTCGGCCGTGGCGTGGGCGTCGACCTCGACCGTGCGGGTCTCGCTCACGGACTTGCTGCCGATTTGCGCTTCGAGCGTGAGGGTGGCAGTGGCCTTGGCGTCGGTGCCGTTGACCACGCGCGCCTGGACGCGCGGCTTGTCCCCTTCGACCAGCACGTCGGGCAGGCGCAGATCCACGAAGAAGTCCTTGCGGGCGGTGAGGGCGGCGGTGCCCTTGCCGACCAAGGTGTCGCGCGTGGCGCCGTAGGCGGTGAGTCGCCACGTCGTCGCGTTGTCCGGGAGTTTGAACTTTACCGTGGCCTTGCCGTCGGCGCCCGTGACGATCGAGGGGTTCCAGTAGCCGGTGTCCGGGAAGCGCGCGCGCACCAGGGCCGCGAGCGGGCCGGGGCCGGCGGCGGGGAGGCCGAGGCGGCCGAGGGCGAGGAAGCGCCCCTGGCGAGCATTGGCAAACGGATTGTTTGCCATCTTGCTCTCCCGCCCCGCGACTTGCGGCCACCATGCCCTCTGGCCTCCCGTGGGTGTCGGCAGCGCATTCTTCGTGAAGTGCAAGGATATCGAGCTGCGAACGGCCCCCAGAACGCCCAAGGTAGCCGCGGTCTTGTCGCGGGACAGCGCACGCTCCGGAGAGACCGACTCGACGTGGCCGTCGAAACTCTGCTCGTTCCACCCCTCCTGCGGGACGCCGAGGGTAACGACCCTGCCGTCCGGTAGCTGAACTTGGCGGCCCTCCTGGGTCCGATCGAAGGCGCCCGCCTCAGTGGTGAAGTAATCTGCCCCGGCTCCGAACGTCCAGGTCAGGCCCGCTGAATTTGGCTGCCCCGAATCCCCGCGGCTCACACGCGCGACTTCGCGCCGCGCCCGGTCGCGCAAGCGCTCGAACTCCCGTTCGCGCACCCGCAGGTCCTGCAGCCGCTTCAGCTCCTCGTTCAGCTCCGGCACCGCCGCTACGGTCTTGGCCTCATACTTCCAGGAGCACGACGAGGCGGTCGCGACCTGCACCCCGCGCCGCTGCCCATAGAAGAACTCCGCGATCGCGGGCAGCGCGTCCGGCGCCACCGCGAAGAGCCCCTCGTCCACGACCGCGAGCGAGACCTCGCCGCCCACCGCCCGCCCCAGCGGATCGGTGGTCTCGACCTTCACCGTGACCTCGTCGCCCGGCGCGTACTTCTCCTTGTCGGTCGTCAGCTTGATCGTCAGTCCGCGCGTGACCAGGAACTCCTTGGCCGCGACGTGGAAAGCGTTGCCGTTCATGGTCGCCACGGCGAGCACGAAATTCGGCGCCAGGTCGTCATTCATCGCCACCGCCAGCGCGCTTTCGCCCGCCGCCAGGTCGATCACCTGATGCCGGTAGATGCGGTCGCCCTCGTAGGTGACGAGCGCGAGGCCGCGCGCCGCGCGATTGATTACGCGGATGCTGGCCTCGTCGCCGACCCGCCACTCGTCCTTGTCGCTGAGCAGCCGGACTTTCGTCGTGTCCTCGTCGCCCGAGACGAAGAGGTCACGGCGGGCGACGATCTTGTTGCCGAAGCGGTCGGTGCCGCTCGCGCGCAGTACGTAGCGGCCGCCCTGGTCGAGCGTGAGGGAAACGCGCGCCTTTCCCTCCTTCGCCTCGGTCGCGGCCGGCTCGCCCCGGACCTCGGTCTCGGCGAGTGCGCCGGACGGATCGGCGTCGAGCCGGACGACCGCCAGTCGCAGGTCGGCCACGGCCACCGGCTTGCCCGCCGGGTCCAGCGCCGTCAGGCTGACGTCGAAGGGCTCGCCGACGAGGTAGACGCCGCGCACGGTCGAGATCGCGACGCCGAATCCGGTGGTCGCGACGTAGGCCACGGCACTCGCGCTCACGCCTTCCTCGTCGAGGGCGGCGGCGATCGGCACGGCCGCGGACTCGGCGAAATCGCGGGTCGGGATCTCGAAGGCGATCTCGCCCTTCGCGTCGGTCACGCCGCTCTGCTCGGGCAGATCCCCGATCCGGTAGCGCACGGAGCGGCCGGCCACCGGCTCGCCGTAGTAATAGCCGGCCTTGATCTTGCCTTTCAGGGCTTCGCCGCGGAACAAGACCTCGCGGTCGAGCGTCACGCTCAGGGCGACGCGCTCCAGCGGATACTCCTGGACCTCGAACTGGCCGCTGAAGGTCGGGCCGTTCTTGCGGGACACCACTACCCGGTAGGTGCCGAGCGGCGT
>JACRIP010000602.1 GCA_016220045.1 Planctomycetota bacterium | reverse complement strand
TCCTCGCGGCCGGGACGCGCCTGTTCGCGCGCGACGGCTATCCCGCCACCGACCTCCAGGAGGTCGCCGACGCGCTGGGCGTCGGCAAGGGCACCCTCTACCGGTATTTCCCGACGAA
Source organism: Planctomycetota bacterium (assembly GCA_016220045.1). Classification (GTDB taxonomy): domain Bacteria; phylum Planctomycetota; class MHYJ01; order WSZJ01; family JACPWG01; genus JACRIP01. The sequence goes on along the minus strand of JACRIP010000602.1, from coordinate 9,540 downwards.
GCGGCGGCTCTTTCTCGCCGCCGTCGATCGCGGCATGCATCGCGTCAGCGCGGAAATCGACGCCGCGGCGGCAACCGCAGGGGACCCGCTCGAGCGGATCGAACACGCGGTCCGCGCCTACCTGCGCTTCTTCGACGCCAATCCCGACGTCATCGAACTCCTGGTGCAGGAGCGGGCCCAGTTCAAGGACCGCAAGACCCCCACCTACTTCGAGCATCACGACGCCCAGGTCGGTCCGTGGAAGGAGCTGCTGCGGGGACTGATCGCCGCCGGGCGCGTGCGCCGGGTGCCGGTCGAGCGGATCTCCGACGTGCTCAGCGACCTGCTCTACGGGACCATCTTCACGAACCTCTTCGCCGGCCGCCGGCGCTCCTTCCTGGCGCAAACCCACGACCTCCTCGACATCGCTTTCCACGGCATTCTGACCGCCGGCGAGCGGGCGCGGCGCGGCGCCGCCACGGAGGCACGATGAGCGCCGCGGCTACCATCCGGAGCGCGCGCGTGGGCGCCGGTCGGCGGCTTCCGGTGCCGGTGCTGCTCGCGCTCTGCGCCGGCTGCGTCGGGGCGCCGAGCGCGGAGGTGGGGCGACCGGACCGGGGCGCGCGTCCGGCCGAGTACGGCGCGGCGGCGGCCGGAACCGCCGCGCAGGCAGACCGGTTCGCGCCGCTCGCCCCCGGCCGCGCGCTGACCCTCGACGAGTGCCTGCGCCTGGCGCGCACCGGGCGGCGCAGCCTGCGCGCCGCCGAGCGCCGCGTGCTGATCGCCCGCGACCGCATCGAGGAAGCGCGCTCCTACGGCCAGCCGCAGCACGTCGCCGAGGGCAAGATCGGAGAACGCTCGAACGACCCCGGCGCGCGGCTGGGCGGCGATCCGGTGATCACCGGAGAGCGCGAGGTGTGGACCGCGCAGGTGGCGATGCTGGTGCCGATCTACAATTTCGGGGGCGCGGCCGGGCGGCTTGACGGGGCGCGCGCCGAGGCCGAGATCGCCGCCGCCGACGCGGAACGCGCCGGGCAGGACCTGGAACTCGCCGTGCGTTCCGCCTATTTCCGCGTGCTCGAAGCCCGGAGCATCCGCTCGGTGGTCGAGGACTCGTTGCGCGTCGTGGGGCGACAGGTCGAGGTCGCGCGGGACTTCGCCGCGCAGGGTCTGGTGGCGCAGAGCGACGTGCTGACGGCCGAGGTCCAGCTCGCCACCCGGCGTCAGGAGCAGAGCCAGGCGCAGGGGAACCTTGCCCTGGCCGTGGCCACGCTGAATCGCGTGCTCGGCCTGCCGGTGGAGCGCCCAACCGAGGTGGTCGAGGTCACCGACGCTCCGGGCTGGACCGGCTCGTGCGAAGAGGCCGTGCGCCGCGCCGCGGAACACCGGCCGGATTTGCAGGCGCTCGCCCAGCGGATTGACGTTGAAGCAGCCGGGTATCGGGTGGCACGCGCCGCCCTGTTTCCGGGATTGTACGCCTTCGGAGCGTACGACCACTCCAGCGACGATTTCCTGCTGCATCAGAACTGGCTGACCGGGGGATTCGGCGTGCAATGGTCGCTTTTCGACGGCGGTGCGACCTGGGCGAAGATCCGCCGGCAGCGCACGCAGATCGCGGAAGCAGAAGACCTGCGGGCGGAGGGGCTGGCTGAGGCGGCGCTGGCGATCCGCAGCGCGTGGCTGAGCTTGCAGGAGGCGGCCGAGCGCGCGCCGGTCGCGGCCAAGAGCATCGAACTGGCCGCGGAGAATCTGCGGGTGGCGAACGACCAATACGCGCAGGGCCTGATCTCCAGCGCGGATCTGCTGACCGAGGAGGATCGGCTGAGTCGGGCGCGCGCCGCGGCGTGTCGCGCCACCTACGACCAGCAGGAGGCGTACGCGCGGCTGCTGCACGCCGTCGGTGGCCGGTGAACGCGGTGGCCGGTGGACGAGGTGGCCGGTGGCCGGTGGCCGGGGGATGGTGGACGGTGGACGGTGGACGGTGGATGGTGGACGCGGTGGCCGGTGGATGGTGGATGGTGGATGGTGGATGGTGGATGGTGAACGGTGAACGGTGAACGGTGACGAGCGTTGCGAGGAACGTGGAGAGCGATTCATGGTGAAGAATGGGAGGCAGGGGAGGTGTCAGGCGGCGGCGCTTTTGCTGCTGGCCGCGGCAGGAATGCTACGGGTCTGCGGTGCGGATGAGCCGGAGGCCCGTGCGGGGACCGGTGACGCCGCGAACGGAGGCGCCACGGCGGCGGCCGATCGGGGTCGCTGGCTGACCGTGGAACCCCGCACGCTGCGTCGGTGGGTGCCGACGGTGGGCACGTTGCGCGCACGGCGGCGCACGCAGTTGGGCGCGCAGGTCTCCGGCCGGGTGCGTGACGTATTGGTGGACGTCGGGGATCGCGTCACGGCCGGCCAGGATCTGCTGCGCCTGGACCCGGTACTGTTCGAGATCGAGGTGGCCCAACGCGGCGCCGACGTACAGGCGGAGCGCGTGCGCCTCGGCGAGGCCGAGCTGAACCTGACGCGCATGCGCAATCTTTGGGACAAGCCCACGGGGCAGGCGCCGTCGATTCCGCGCAAGCTCTACGATGATGCGGCGGCGCGGCGTGAGGCGGCGGCGGCGGCGCTGGCTCAGGCCGAAGGCGCCCTGCGCTACGCGGAGGAACGGCTGCGCGAAGCCACGATCCGCGCCCCGTATGACGGCGTGGTGACGCGCCGCCTGGTGGACCCGGGCGAGCCGGTGACATCGGCCCCGGTGGTCCAGCTCCTGGAAATCCAGGAGATCGCGATCCTGGACCTGGAGTTTGCGTTGCCCCAGGAACTGCTGGGGCGGGTGCGCGCGGGGACGGCCGTGGAGTTCGCGGCTGAGGGCGTGGAGCCGGCGGGCATGGTCGGCGCCAGGGTCGCCGTCGTTTTCCCGGCGCTCGATGAAGCCACGCGCTCCTTCCGCTGTCGCGTGCAGGTGGAGAACGCGGACCTGCGGTATCGACCCGGCCTGCTCGTACGCGTGCGCGTGGTGGAGCGCGAGGTCGAGTCGGCGCTGGTCGTGCCGCGTGGCGCGCTCGTGGCCGCGGCTGCCGGCGGTGGCTTCTCGGTGCTGGTCGAGGAAAACGGCCGTTCGACCGCCCATCCGGTGATCACCGGAATCGACGTCGAGGAGGAGGTCGAGGTCCGGGAAGGACTCGCCCCCGGCGCCCGGGTGTGGGTGCCGCGGTAGCTGGGAGTAACGAGTCGTGAGCAGTGCCGCAGCCATGAATGTCGCCCTTTCAGGGCTTCCCCTGGGGGTGGATCGATTTCCCAGGGCGTTGCCCTGGGCTGTTGCATTACGGCCCTTCGGGCCGCTTGACGTTGGGTCCGGACGAAGCGCAGTGCCGAGTGCTGACCCCTGACCGCTGTTCCCGGTTCCCGGGCCGCTGATCTCCGATCTCGGACCCCTGACCCCTGTCCACTATCCACCGACCACTGACCACTGACCACCGTCCACCGTCCACCGTCCACCGACCACCGACCACCGACCACCGTCCACCGACCACCGACCACCGACCACCGTCCACTATCCACCGACCACCGACCACAGTCGACAGGCCAGAGCGCATGATTCTCTCCGATACCGCCATCCGCCGCCCCGTCTTCACCACCATGGTCATCGCGGCCATCGTGGTCTTCGGCGTCATCTCCTTCCGCGACATCGGCGTCGACCTCTTCCCGCGCGTCGAGTTCCCGGTCATCACCGTCATTTCGGTCCTGCCCGGCGCCGACCCGGAGACCGTCGAATCCACCGTCACCGACCCGATCGAGGAGGCGGTCTCGACGATCAGCGGGATCAAACACCTGCGCTCCACCAGCGCCGACGGCGTCTCCCAGGTCGTCATCGAGTTCGAGCTCGAAAAAAAGATCGATGTCGCGTTCGAGGAGGTGCAGGCCAAGCTGGGGACCGTGCGCTCCGACCTCCCCCAGGACCTGGAAGACCCGGTGGTCGAGAAGTTCGACATCGACGCCTCGCCCGTGCTCGCGGTCGTGGTCGCCGGGGAGCTGCCGATCCGCGAGCTGACGCGCGTCGCCGACAAGACGGTCAAGGAGCGCCTGCAGCGCGTGCGCCACGTCGGCCAGGTCAAGCTGGTCGGCGGACGCGACCGCCGCATCTGGCTCGAGCTCGACCGCTACCGCCTCGAAGGCTACGGCCTGACCGTCCAGGACGTCGAACGCGCCCTGCGCACCGAGCACGTCGAATTCCCCGGGGGTCGGGTAGAAACCGGAGCCATCGAGTACGTCGTCAAGACCAAGGCGGAGTTCCGGTCCGCCGAGGAGTTCGGGTCGCTGGTGGTGGCCTGGCGCGGCGGCGCCGCGATCCGGGCGCGCGACCTCGGCCGCGTCGAGGACGGGCTGGAGGAGGAGCGCAGCCTCGCGCGGCTCAATGACGTGGCCGCAGTCTCGCTCCTCGTCCGTCGCCAGTCGGGCACCAATACCGTCGAAGTCGCCGCCGCCGTCCGGGCCGAGGTCGACCGCCTGCGCCGCGAGCTCGCGCCCGCCGGCATCCGCCTGGAAATCGCCCAGGACCTCTCCGTCTTCATCGAGCACTCGGTCCACGAAGTGCAATTCCACCTCGTCTTCGGCGGCGCGCTCGCCGTGCTCATCGTGCTCCTCTTCCTGCGCAACCTGCGCAGCACCTTCATCAGCGCGCTCGTGATCCCGACCGCGGTCGTCGGCACCTTCATCCTGATGAACGCGCTCGGGTTCACCCAGAACATGATGACCCTGCTCGCGCTCTCGCTCGCCATCGGCCTGCTCATCGACGACTCGATCGTGGTCCAGGAAAACACCATGCGCCACGTGGACGAGGGAATGCCGGCGCGCGCGGCCGCCGGCTTCGCGACCCACGAGATCGCCCTCGCCGTCTTCGCCACCACGCTCTCGGTCGTCGCGGTCTTCGTCCCGGTCGCCTTCATGAAGGGGCTGGTCGGGCGCTTCTTCTACCAGTTCGGCCTGACCGTGGCCTTCGCCGTGATGATCTCGATGTTCGTCTCCTTCACGCTCGACCCGATGCTGTCGTCGCGGCTCCTGCGCAAGTCGCAGGAAGGCCGCCTGCACCGCTGGACCGAGTGGTTCTTCGTCCTGCTCGACCGCGGCTACGCGTGGGTGCTCGGCGCATCCCTGCGGCATCGCTGGCTGGTGATCCTGGTCGCGCTCGCGACCTTCGCCGGGGCCGGCTACCTCGGCCGCTACCTGCGCTGGGAGTTCGCGCCGCAGGAGGACGAGTCCGAGTTCAACATCAAGGTCAAGGCGCCGCTCGGCTCCTCCCTGGCGACGACGCGCGCGGTCTTCGAGCGCGTGCGCGCCCTGGTGGCCGACCGGCCCTGGCTCGCCTACACCTTCATGACCATCGGCGCGGACGAGCTGGCGCGCGTGAACGAGGGGTCGATGTACGTCAAGATGACGCCGAAGGGGGAGCGGGCGGTCGGGCAGGAGGCCGCGATGGCCTGGACGCGGGCGGCGGTGGCGGAGGTGAAGGAGGCGCGGGTGAGCGTGGAGATCGTGCCGCGCGTGTCCGGGGGCGGGCGGCGGTGGGCCGAGGTGCAGATGGAGGTGCGCGGGCGCGAGCTGACGGCGCTGACGCGCATCTGCGACGCGACGCTCGCGCGCATGCGCGCGGCGGGCGGCTACGTGGACGTGGACACGACCTACGAGACCGGCAAGCCGGAGGTCAACGTCTACGTCAAGCGCGATCGCGCCGCCGACCTGGGCGTCTCGTCGGCGGCGATTGCCTCTACGGTAAAGGCCTTGATCGGCGGCGAGGAGGTCGGCAAGTTCCGCGCGGAAGGGGACCGGTACGACGTGAGCGTGCGGCTGGCGGCGCCGGATCGCAGCCGGCCCGCGGACATCGGGCGGCTCTCCGTGCGCAGCGCGCGCGGGGACCTGGTCCACCTGTCGAACGTCGCCGAAGCGCGCGCCGAATCCGGCCCGGTGCAGATCGACCGCTACAACCGCGCGCGCCAGATCACCGTGCTGGCCAACCTGCAGCACGACCGGAAGGTCCTGGGCGAGGCGATCGCCGAAATGCGCGGCTTCGCCGAGGCCGACGGCCTGCCGCCCGGCTACTCGGTCGGCTTCGCGGGCATGGCCGACACCATGCAGGAGGCCTTCGAGAATCTTTTTTTTGCGCTCTGGCTGGCGGTCCTGATCGTGTACATGGTGCTGGCGAGCCAGTTCGAGAGCTTCGTGCACCCGTTCACGATCATGCTGGCGCTGCCGCTCTCGGTGATCGGGGCCTTGGGGGCGCTGGTGGCGACGGGGCAGACGATGAGCATCTTCACGATGATCGGGATCATCCTGCTGATGGGGCTGGTGACGAAGAACGGGATCCTGCTGATCGATTTCACGAATACGTTGCGGGAGCGGGACGGGCTGGAGCGGGACGCGGCGGTGCGGCGGGCGGGGCCGATCCGGCTGCGGCCGATCCTGATGACGACGCTGGCGATGATCTTCGGGATGTTGCCGGTGGCCGTGGGGACGGGGGCGGGTTCGGAGTCGCGGGCGCCGATGGCGACGGCGGTGATCGGCGGGCTGACGACCTCGACCCTGCTGACGCTGGTGGTGGTGCCGGTGGTCTACACGCTGCTCGACGATCTGGCTCATCCGGCGACGTGGCGGGTCGTGCGGTGGTGGCGGAACAGACCGTAGTAGAGCGCCGAGGCGACGACGTAGATCGCCATGGTCAGCGTCATCACGAGCGCGTAGCCGTCGTGGACGCCGGCCGCGGCGGGCTCCAGACCCGCCGGCGCCAGGCGCGACCAAAGCTCCCGCCAGCGATGGACGATGGCGCCCCCGACGGAAGCCGTCACCACCAAGGACAGGTTCCAGGAGACCGTGCGCAGGCAGTTGGCCACCGCGCGCTCGGATTCGCCGACCGCCTCCATCGCGAAGTTCGAGGAGAGCGGCTGCGCGAGGTTCATCAGCATCTGGCGCAGCAGGAAGGCGCCGACCGCGAGGGGGAAGGAGCGCGTGAAGGCGAGGACGCCGAAGAAGGGGATCGAGAGGAGCTGGGAGGCGACGACGGAGCGGACCAGACCGAGCCGGCCCGCGAGCAGCGGCGCGGCCAGGAAGCCGCACATGTTGAGCAACTGGGATACGGCGTAGACCTGGGAGATGGAATCGGGGGAGGAGGAGAAGCGGGTTTCGAAGTAGAGGTTGATGAAGGGAATGGTGAGTCCGGCGCCGCAGCCGATGAGGAACTCGGGGAGGCAGAGGCGGGCGAGCAGGCGCCAGTTCTTGCCCGCGAACCAGGCGCGGGCGCCGCTGCCGGCGCCGGCGGGGGCGGGGGCGGGGGCGGGGTCGGGAGCGGGGTCGGGAGCGGGGTCGGGAGCGGGCGCGTCCTCGCGGAGGGCGAGCAGGGGAAGGATGCCGAGGAGGGCGAAGAGGGCGCCGCCGGCGAGGAGGGCGCGCTGGACGGCGGCGGCGTCGCCGCAGGCGCGGGTGACGACGGCGGACGCGCCCATGCTGAGTGCGCTGCCGAGCGTGGCGAGCGCGATCGAGACGCCGAAGAGGTAGACGCGCTCGCGCGGGCCCGAGTGGCGCATGCAGAAGGGCGCGCCGGCGACGCCGCCGAGGGACATGCCGACGCCGGCGACGAAGGACCAGGCGATGATCGCGTCCAGGGATCGGGCGCAAGCCTGACCCATGACGCCGGCGGAAGCGAGGAGGAAGGCGAGGATCAGGAAGGGGCGGAGGCGGCAGCGGTCCATGAGGATGGCGGCGGGGAGGGTGACCGCGAGCATGCCGAGGGAGTTGCCGCTGAGCACGCGGCCGCTTTCCTCGTCATTGACGCCGATCCGGCGGAGGTAGAGGTTGCGCAGCACCCAGGCGAGGCCGAGCCCGAAGGCGCTGACGAAGGAGCCGGCGAGGAAGAGGCGCGCGTTGCGCGAGAAGCGGCGGATGTTTTCCAGATAGTCGGCGAGCACGCGGCGGGGCCTTTCGTCGGGAGGTGTCAGTCGCCGGCCGGGGCCGGAGCCTCCGGGTCGGCCTCGCCCTCCTCCCCGCTCGGGAGTTTGCGGGAGTCGCCGGACGGGGCGGGCGTGGGCGTCGGGCGCGCCGTGCCGAGCAGCCGCGAGAGGAATTCGCCGTCGGAGAAGCTCAGCGAGTCGGCGAAGTGGACGACGACGAGGCCGCGCGCGGGCAGGACGTAGAGTCGCTGCTTGCCCTTGCCCGCCGCCATGAAGAAGTCATCCGGAGTGGGGGATTCACCGGATCGCCGCGAGGGACGACGGACCGCGCCCTCGGTGATCCGGCCCAGATCGGCGTCGGCGCGCAGCCAGAAGGAGAGGCCGTAGGCGCGGTTCACGGCGCCCGGCTTCAGGCACTCGGCGAGCTGCTCCCAGGCCACGAGCTGCCGGTCGCCCCAGCGCCCGCGCTGGAGCAGCCACTGGCCGAACTTGGCCCACTCGCGCGCGGTGAGGAACGCGCCGGAGGGGAGCTGGGGATTGCCGTCGGCGCCGCAGCGCCAGATCGCGACCCGGCAGTCGATCGGGTCCAGCACGCGCCGCCGCAGGTAGTCGACCGCATTCTCTTTTTTTGCCGCCAGCTTGCGTTTCATGAGCTCGCCGAAGACCTGGAAGGGGACCGGGCCATACTCGAAGCGGGCGCCGGGTTCGTGCTTCGAGCGCGCGGCCAGGGCGTCGGCGTAGGTGGGCGGGCGGCCGATCGTCCCGGCATCGAGCCCGCTGGTGAGTCCGAGCAGATGGCGCACGGTGATCCGGGACTTTTGCGGATGATCCTTCCATTCGACGAGGGTCGCGGCGACGCGCTCGTCCCAGGTCAAGAGGCCGTCCTCGACGGCCGCGGCGGCGATGGCGCCGCTGAAGCTCTTGGTCCCGCTGGCCAGGAGGTGCGGCGTGTCGGCGGCATGGCCGTTGTAGTAGGCTTCGAAGACGACCCGGCCGCCCTTCATGACGAGCGTGGCCTCGCCGGCGGAGGCCTGGGAGTAGTCGGCGGCGGCGCGGTAGCGGGCGAGCTCGGCGGGGTCGAGTGCGGCGGGTGCGGCCGGGGCGGGCTCGTCGGCGCGCGTGGGCGCGGTGAAGGCAATCACGGCGGCCAGGAAGGCGAGCGGGGCGGCCGGCAGGGTCTGGGACATGGTGGAACCTCCAGCCGCGCGGCGGCGGTACAGGTGGCGGTGCAGGTGTGGGGGGACCAGAGGAGGTGCGCGCAACGCCGGCGCATTCTACCACGCCGGCGCGCCCTGGCAAGGTGGGACCGCGGGCGCATATCCGGTATTGCGCAACTACGACTGAACCACAGAGGCACAGAGACACAGAGACACAGAGACGACGGGAGCGAGGAGGAGGCCGTTCCGCGCCTACATCACCGGCACTCGCGCCTCCCCACCACGCTCCCTGGCGCGGAACGGTCTCCTCCTCGTTCCCGTCGTCGTCTCTGTGCCTCTGTGCTACTAATCTCTGAAAGCGTGGTTTTCCGGCAAGCTTTTCGGCAGTCGCCTTGGCGGGATAACGCTACGCTACCGCGTCGGCTCCGTAATCGCCCAATCACACAATCGCCAAATCGCCCAATCGAAGCACCTCC